>JANXRR010000073.1 GCA_025356795.1 Bacteroidia bacterium | reverse complement strand
ATACAGAAGTACTTCATTTCTGGAGGCATCTCCAACTTCAATTCTTTACAAATTTCAAAGAAATGATCTACTGCATTTCTGCTGGTAAAAATTATGGCTGTATGGCTGAGTATCTCTATTTTCTGCTTTCGAAATTCTTTTACCGAAACAGCTTCCACCTGGATAAAAGGTCTGAAATCAATTTTAAGATTATATTTTTCAGCAAGTTTATAATAAGGGGAATTTGTGTCTGGAGGTGGCTCCTGAGTGACCAAGACGCTTTTCACTTTTCGCATCCTGTCCTTTACAGTTTCAGTCATATCAACACAAGTCGGGTTCGGCTCTAAGAAATAATCTTTAGTAAGACAATTATCGGAATAATTTCCGTAGCACAAAGGTAGGAAAATAAATGAAAAAAACGGAAAGAGGTATTTGTCAATAATTTTAAATACGTGGCTATTATCCAACATATGAAAATCAAGTTAGCAATAAAAAACAAAACGTATTTATAAAGGGTCAAGGATTGATAGCCTACAAAAAGTGCTAATAGGATAATGCTGATTATTATTGAAATTAAGATTAGTACTCTTACAAAATTAAAAAAATGAAGTTGCAAAGTTCCTCTCAATTTAAACAACATTGAAAATGAATAGATGATAATAAGTTTGCAAAAAAGAAGACCCGTTATTAACAAACCCAATAACATCCAATTTAAAAATCCTTTTAAGGCAGAATCAAACTTAAAATATTGTGCGGCATTTATTGAAGTGTTGCCCTGTTGAATTACTACCATTAAAAGTGCTGCTATTAAGAAACTAGTGAATATGTAGTAAAGGATATTAGTAGAGGAGGCAACTCGGTTTGACAACAGGTTTTCTTCTCTTTGACGAAGGGAGAAAATTTTAGCCACATTCAAATAATCAAACATTAATTTGGGGTTTGCCCTAAACAAGATACCAAAAACCATTAGTAAAATCATAAACGCTAGGATGGCAAAATCTAAAAAGCCATCGTTGGTTCTTTTACCCAATTCGCTTTCTGCTTTTCCTATCAATGGTTTGAAAACAATTATGGAAATAGTTTTGTCATTAAGTGGTGTTGGAGAATAAATAGTAAAAGACAGATTTTGAGAGTATTTCAGGCGAAGGCTATCGAGATTTAATCTTAAAAACTCTTTTGTTGATTTAAGAGTTAAACAACCATTTATGAAGAGATTGAAATTGTGGAGTGAATGAATTTCTAAAAACTCCTTTTTCAATCTTGATTTCTTCATCTCGAAATGGATAGCTTTCGCGCCCTCAGTGGCTATATAAGGTTGATACTCTCTGTTTTTATATATCTTCCAATTGGAACTTATGTTATCAGAACTAAATAATTGCTTTTGCGCAGAGCAAAAATAATTTAGGAATAAAAAGCAAAGCAGGAAATAGGTCTTGGGCATCATTTTATTAGAACAAATATCAGAATCTAAAGCCGTTCTAAAAATCTTTCTATCTACTCACCTCATGAATCTGTAAATTTGTTGTCACTAAATAAATGGCTGGCATCTACATACATATTCCCTTTTGCAAACAAGCTTGCTATTATTGCGATTTCCATTTCTCAACTCAGTTAATTAGTAAAGAAAAATTAATTAATGCCTTAGCTAAGGAAGCTGAGTTGCAGCGAAACTATTTGGGTGAGCAACAAATAAAAACGATTTATTTTGGAGGGGGCACTCCATCTATTTTGTTGATTAACGAAATTCAAGAACTATTAAACGTGGTTTATTCAAACTTTGAAGTTTCACTACATGCCGAAGTTACGTTGGAAGTTAACCCAGATGATCTATCAATAGAAAAGCTGCATGCGTATAACCGAATAGGGATTAACCGCCTGAGCATAGGCATTCAATCATTTGATAATAATGTGCTACGCTTTTTAAATAGAGCTCATGATTGCTCTAAGGCAGTTCAAAGTATTGAAGATGCTAGGCAAGCGGGGTTTGACAATATTAGTATTGATTTGATTTATTCCATTCCTGGCCAATCGCTACAAGATTGGAATAAAAATATTGAGCTAGCAATGGAGTTATCTCCCGAACACATCTCTGCCTATGCTTTAACCATAGAAGAAAAAACTGTTTTTGGTTTGATGCAAAAGAAGGGGCAATTAAAATCTATAGATGATGAACCTTCTGCTTTGCAATTTGAACTGTTGATGGATACGCTAGAAAAAAATGGATTTGAGCATTACGAGATTTCTAATTTTTGTAAACCTGGCTTTTTTTCAAAACATAACTCCAGCTATTGGAACCAAGAGACTTACCTTGGCCTGGGCCCAAGCGCACATTCTTTCAATGGAAATAGCAGGCAATTTAATGTGAAAAATAATTCTCTCTATGTTAAGTCTATTGAGAATAATTCTGTGCCTTATGAATTGGAATCGTTAACTCTTGCCAATAAAATCAATGAATACATTCTTACAAGTATAAGAACTGGTAAAGGGTGCGATCTGAGCAAATTATTAAACGATCTCCACTTTAATTTGAAAGCGGTTTACAACAATAACTTAACTCTTCTTTCAGAAAAAGGGTTGTTAACGGTTGAAAACGATCATTTAATTTTATCTAAAAAGGGAAAATTGGTGGCTGATAAAATTGCTATGGATTTTTTTGTGGAGGATTAAAAATGTACTGATCCCTTTTCAAAAAAAATGTTTATTTTAACGAACTAATAAAGATATGAGTTCAGAACAAAAACGTGTTTACATTTTACTTAAAGCAGTAATATTCCATTATCATGGCCTCGATGAGTTAGAAAAAAATGATCTTGAAGAGACAGCAAAAAAACTATCGGGTGAAGATGATTTAAAATGGGCTTACGAATTTATCTCACAAGATTACTTAACATCTTTTGAAAGAGCGAGAGAATATTTCAATGATGTGATTGGCGACTACACCAAGGAAATACGCACCGACCTTATCAATATGGTTTGGCAAGCCAACAACTTAAAGGGTTATGTTACTGAAATGGAGGCCACGGCTATGTTAAAGCTTGCCAAAGATTGGAAGGTAGAGAAAGAATTGATAGAGCTTGTATTAAAATAAACATAAACAAGCTAGAAGCCAATTTATAGGGCAATTAAAGCGACATCATATCTTTAAACTTAGCGGCTTGCCTGCGGCTAACTTCCACTTTATCGCCACCTTTAAGTTTCACCATTAAACCTCCATTAAACCAAGGTTCAATTGCTTCGACCCAACTAAGGTTAACAATATGTTTGCGGCTTGCTCTAAAAAAAGCACGTTCATCTAATTTCTCATCTAAGGCATTGAGTGACTTGTGAATCATGGGCCTGTTGGCATCAAAATAAACCTTTATATAATTTCCATCAGATTCAAATAGGCGAACATTGTTGAGGCCAACAAACCAGCACCGGTCACCATCCTTCACAAATACCTGATCTTCCAATCCCAATTTTTTATCTCTGGCTCTTCCGCTTTTTGATCTTTCTTTTTCCTGAATTTTATGAATAGCATCTGAAAGTCTATCTGCCGTAATTGGTTTTAGGAGGTAGTCTAGTGCGTTTACTTCAAAGGCCTTTAGTGCAAATTCATCGTAGGCAGTTGTGAAAACCACCATCGGCACAGAATCTAATGACTCCAGCAATTGAAACCCAGTACGGCCTGGCATTTGAATATCCAAAAAGAGCAGATCAGGATTTAGTTCATCAATCATTTTATCTGCTTCATCTGCATTTACAGCTTCGCCTACAATCTCAATAAATGGATGTTCTTCCAATAACTTCATTAGTTCCTTTCGTGCCAAGCGTTCGTCATCTACAATCAGTGCCTTCATTAATAATATGTTGGTTAATTTAATATAAGTGAGGTATTAATATTTCAGTTAAGACAAAAGTATTGTTTTCGTTGAGAATTCTAAAGGAAGCATCGTTTTCATAAATCAATTTTAAGCGCTGCTTTGTATTTTCCAGCCCTAGCCCAATCTCCTTTTTTTTTGGTGCATTCTTAAAATGGTAATGCCCGCTATTTCGTATTTGAATTTTGAGGTAGTCATGCTCTACTTTAGTGGTCAATTCAATTACGCCACCTTCGGTCAATTTTGATATGCCATGTTTGATTCCATTTTCAACTAGTGTTTGAATCATTAGAGGTGGCACTAAAAATTGGCTAGACTCAGGGTCAATATCATACTTGATTTTTAAGCGTTCTTCAAAGCGTATGCTTTCTAAACCGAGATAGTCTTCTACCACTTTTAGTTCATCATTAAAACTTGTTAGGCCTCGTTTTGTTGTGGTTAATGAGTTTCTCAAAATATTGGAAAGTTGATTAATGGCTTGTTTCGATTTGCTAGGGTTTTCATCCACCAACGCTCTAATGCTATTAAGTGCATTAAAGATAAAGTGTGGATTCAATTGAGATTTCAAATTGTTTAATTCTATCTCTTTTATAGAAGCCTCAAGCTTTAAAGAGGTGTTGTATCGTTCAAAGTAATTGTAGATAAAATACATGACCGTCCAGATAAAGAATATGATGCTATAAAATAAAACACCATTAATAATTTTTGTTGCATTAAAGGCAGACCTTACAAATAACCCTAAGGGATAAGAAATGGGTATTCTTAAAAAATAAATAATTACACCTAAACAAAACATGCTTACAAAGACTCTCGGTATGACTCGTTGAAGCCCAAGGCTTAGCCACTTCCAACGGTTCATAACAATTCTATAACCGTGGGTAACCAATAAACATAAGAAGGCTTCTAAGAGGAGAAATAGAATTCGCTGCTTACTCAACCCTTGAATGTTGGCGGCAAGGAAACTAAAAACGAGCTGTACTAATGCATAGAAAGTCCAACCCCCTATTTGCAAACTCCAATAAAGTCGTTCTTTGTTGAGCATTTTTTAGTTTCGAGTTACGAGCTGCAAATTACGAGCTTACAATACCCACCCTGAAGCTTGCAACTCAAAGGCTCAAAGCCTTTATTCAATTCAATTCCTGCAAAAGATATTTTCCTGTAAAGCTTGCTGGGTTTTTGGCTACTTCTTCGGGAGTGCCTTTCGCCACAATGCGACCTCCACCTTCACCGCCTTCCGGGCCAAGGTCTATAATATGGTCCGATGATTTTATTACATCCATGTTATGTTCTATTACCAAAACAGTATTGCCTTTGTCAACCAATTTTTGAAGTACATCTAACAAATGACTAATGTCTTGAAAGTGTAAACCTGTGGTTGGCTCATCTAAAATATAAAGAGTTTTGCCAGTGTCTCGTTTGGAAAGTTCGGTTGCCAGTTTCACACGCTGAGCTTCACCGCCAGAAAGGGTAGTTGCATGTTGACCTAATGAAATATATCCTAAACCAACTTCACCCAATGTTTGAATCTTTCTCAAGATTTTAGGTTGATTTTCAAAATACAATATGGCTTCTTCAACCGTCATATCGAGTACATCAGAAATTGATTTGCCTTTAAACCTCACTTCTAAGGTTTCGCGATTGTATCGTTTGCCTTTGCACGTTTCGCAGGGCACAAAAACATATGGCAGAAATTCCATTTCAATTAAACGTAGGCCTGCACCTTCGCATGTTTCACAACGGCCGCCCTTTACATTAAACGAGAAGCGACCTGTTTTATAGCCTCTGATTTTTGCTTCGGGAAGTTGAGAGAACAAATCACGAATGTCGGTGAATACGCCAGTATAGGTTACTGGATTAGATCGCGGTGTTCTGCCTATGGGGGATTGATCTACTTCTATAACTTTGTCAATCAATGTAAGCCCTTCAATTTTTGTGTACGGAAGTGGTTCTTTGTGTGAATTGAAAAAATATTGATTGAGAATGGGAAACAACGTATCATGGATCAAAGTTGATTTGCCGCTTCCAGAAACTCCTGTAATGCAAATGAAAGTGCCTAACGACAGATTCAGATCTACATTTTTAAGATTATTTCCTGTGGCGCCCATCAACGAAAGTTTTTCCCCACTTCCCTTTCTTCGATCCTTAGAATAAGTGATCCCACTCTTTCCGCTTAAATATTGAGAGGTGGTACCGTTGCTTTTTAAGAAAGTTTTAGGATCACCTTCAGCAACAACATTACCTCCATGCCTCCCTGCACCAGGCCCAATGTCAATGATGTAATCCGATTCAAGCATCATCTCTTTATCGTGCTCCACTACAATTACTGAGTTGCCCAAATCGCGAAGGTCTTTAAGTGCTTTTATGAGTTTTACGTTATCGCGCGCATGAAGGCCAATACTGGGTTCATCAAGTATATATAGCACTCCTACTAATTGTGTTCCTATCTGAGTGGCCAATCGAATGCGTTGTGCTTCACCTCCACTTAATGTTCGTAGCGGGCGATTGAGATGTAAATACTCCAATCCAACATCTAATAAAAAACCGATGCGTTTTCTGATTTCTTTAAGAATTTCTGTTGCAATAACTCTTTGCTTATCGTTGATGCGATCTTCAAGATTGGTAAACCACTGCTGTAGTTTCTTGATATTAAGTGATGCTAACTGAGCAATATTTTTACGGTCGATTAAAAAGTGGAGCGATTCTTTTTTAAGCCTTGCTCCATCGCATTCAGGACAAACTTTAGTGATGGTGAAATCATCTACCCATTTTCTGATTGCTTCTGAGCCATCATCTTTTTGCTTCTGCAGAAAGTTGATGATGCCTTCAAACTGTGTGTTCCATTCTGTGCCTGGATATTTCACGGAGGCAACAGCTACTGGCTCATCATCGCCATATAACAACACTTTTAATGCCTCTTTAGGAATTTCTTTGATGGGGGTATTCAGATTTAATTTGAATTTTTTGAGGATGGCTTCAATCTTTTTGAATATCCAAATGTCGCGATACTCACCGAGCGGTAAAATTGCTCCACGACTGATACTTAATTTTTTATCGGGTATAACTGAATCCTCAGTAATTTCTTCTATCTGACCCAAGCCATTACAGATAGGGCATGCACCATAAGGAGAGTTGAACGAAAAATTATTAGGTGCAGGCTCATCGTACGACAATCCGGTTTTTGGATCCATCAGAAATTTAGAGAAATGGTGTACTTTCTCATTCTCTTCCATAATCATGATAATACCTTTGCCCTCTTTCAACGCTTTGGCCACAGACTGACTGATGCGATAACGGTCTTTAGCATCTACCACAATCCTATCCACCACAATTTCAATATCATGAATCTTAAAACGGTCTACCTGCATCTTGGGAACAATGTCTTGCAACACCCCATCCACCCTTACTTTTAAATAACCTTGCTTACGGATCTGAATAAACAATTCGCGGTAATGGCCTTTTCTCCCTTTTACAATAGGTGCGAGAAGTGTTAGCTTTTTACCGGAATAATTTTGGAAGACTGAATCTAGCATTTGATCTTCAGACTGCCGCACCATCTTTTCGCCAGTTTCGTATGAGAATGCTTCACCTGCTCGCGCATACAACAAGCGCATGAAGTCATAAATTTCGGTAACCGTGCCAACTGTAGAGCGCGGATTTCGCGAAGTGGTTTTTTGTTCAATAGAAATGACAGGACTTAACCCATTTATCTTGTCCACATCGGGACGCTCAAGGTTGCCGATAAAGCTTCGCGCATACGCAGAAAAACTTTCCATATACCTGCGCTGGCCTTCGGCATAGATTGTATCAAATGCCAACGAAGATTTGCCGCTTCCACTTATGCCTGTAAGCACTACCAGTTTGTTGCGCGGAAAGCTTACACTAATGTTTTTTAAATTATGCTCACGCGCACCAATGATTTCAATAAAATCGTGGCCACTTATATCGGTAGATTTTTGAACAGAAATTTTAGACATGGAAATTGTTAATCGGTTAATTCCGACACTAATACAAAGATGACGCTGAGAATGTTTTAATACAACACATTTATCCGGCTAAAAACCTAAGGTACATCTACACCCGTAACCCACTTCAACATCTCAAACCAATCTTGACGATCGATAGTTATGTCAAGTGATTTAATACTTTCTGCAATCCGTTCTGGTTTGGTAGTGCCTATCACTGGGAATATTTGTGAAGGATGCCTGAACAACCAAGCTATTAAAAGTTGACTGGGTGTTGCTTGATATTTGTACGCTAATAAGTTTAGTCCATTAAGAACTCTACTTCCAATTTCGTTTTCGGCTGTCAAAAATTTCCCGCCCCCGAGCGGAGACCAAGCCATTGCTGTGGCGCGGTGCTTCATTAAGTTATCAAGACTTCCATCGAAGAAAGGTTGAGGCAAGAATAATGAAATCTCTATCTGGTTTGTGACCAGTGGAAATGACAAATAGCTTTGAAGATTGTCAAACTGAGCAGGTGTAAAATTAGAGGCCCCAAAATGCAAAACTTTTCCGGCATGCTTAAGTGAGCTAAATGCCTCAGCAATTTCAGTTGGATTCATTAACGGATCAGGCCGGTGAATCAATAATAGATCAAGATGATCAGTATTTAATTGCGTTAATGAATTTTCTGCAGACCAAACTATATGTTCTTTTGAAGTATCGTAATGCTTTGCCCACGTAGCAGGCCTGTGTGGGGATTGAAATTTGATTCCACACTTGCTCACCAATTGCATTGTTTTTTTTAGCGATGGGTTCATTCGCAATACATCTCCGAATAACTTCTCATTGCCATGATCGCCATAAATATCGGCATGGTCGAAGGTGGTTATACCGTTATCTAATGAAGTATGGATTAGGCGTTCGAGCCCTTGTTGCGAAACAGTATGCCATCGCCAAGCCCCCGCAATGATTCGTGAGAACGTGGGGCCGTTGGGATGAAGTGGTTGGTAGATCATATAGTCTTGGTTATATAAATGGGTTCAGATTGCTTCGCGCGCGACAGACTCGCAATGAAGGAATCTAAAATTAAAAACGTATCTATGGGGTGCGAATCAGTCTCCGACTAAGCGGCTTTGTGTTGAAAGCATTTGCCTTCTTTATTGCCCGTCATTCTTTTGCAGCGCGTGCCATCGGCAGTTTTGCCGCTGCATTGGGCAGTTTTGTCTTTTAAATGATCATCAGGTTTGCAAATGCCGCACCCTGTTTTGCCCGCCTTTTTTGCGGCAGCAAGGGTTAGGTCTTTTGCATCACCAGATAGTTTGCAATCTGCAGTATGGTACTTCTCACCTTTATCGGAGGCATATACCGTTTGACTAAAGCCTTTGATAGCAAGACCAAAGAAAAGAAAGAAGGCAATTGTTATTATTTTTTTCATGAGATTAATAATTTAATGGAACACGAATTTGACAAATAATTCTCGAAAAGGAAAAACGGAGTGATCTTATCTATTTCAATAATCCACCTTTTAATCTTAGCAACTCAATCTCAGCTACTTTGGTATTATACCTTGCGGCAATCAATTGATTATACACATCAGCCAAACTTTGCTGCGCTGTACGTAGTTCAATGTAGGTGTTAATTCCACGTTTAAAACCTTCTAATGCAATCTTTACGTTCTCTTTGGCCAACAATAAATTTTCCTCTTGTATGGTTAAGGTTTTTTTCGAGTTCTCATAACTTGCAAAGGCGTTTTTAACCCCTACCACTGCAAAGGCGGTAAGTTGTTCTAACACTAATTTTTGACGTTCTAACGTGATTTGTGATTGGGCTATATTACGTTTTACATTAAAAGTATTTAAAATGGGAATGGTAAGTGAAAAACCATAGTTGTATCCGTTAGTTTGTGAAAATTGCTGCGACACTGGGCTCACCTGAAGCTTATTTTCTTGCTTGGAAAAATTATAGGATGAATTAAAATTGATGACCGGTGAACGTGTGGCCTTATTTTCCCAAACAGCAGTGGTAGCTACATCAATATTTTTTTTAGCTGCTAGAATTGATTGGTTGCTTAATTCAATATCCTGAATTATCGATTCTAAAGTCAAACTTGAATTGATAGGTATACTATCGGAAATATCATATACTTCGGGTAAGGCCATGCCTACTAAATTATTAAGTTGGTCTTTTAACTGCTGTATCAATGTTTCTTGAAGCAGTGCCTGCACCCGTTGAACATTCAAATCAACTTTAGCTTGCAATAGTTCAGGCTTACTGCCAGTGCCTACATTAAGTTTTCGTTCGGCAAGCTTTACGCGTTCTTCATTTACAGAGGTTAGTTCCACAATGGCCTGCAACTGTTGCTTCTGCCTTACAATATTAAAATAGTTAGTCATGACGCTAGCCGTTGAGTTCATCATCTGGTTCTTAACATTAATTTCACCCAGTTCGGATAGTTGTTCAATGCGCTTTCGCGTAGCAAACATTCTTGTTCCGTCAAACAAGGTCCACACTAATTGCGCGGAGGCATTTTGATTAGTAGTAACTGCTCCATATCTGTTGGTTTCAACATCGGCAAAAGTAATATTCTTAGAGTCATTATTAAAAGTAGTGTAGCTGGCAAATCCGTTTACCACAGGAAGAAATCCGCCAACTGCCAAATTATTATTAGTGGTTGTGGTAGCGGCTGCATTTTGAACTAGCCGTACATCAAAATTTTTCTGGATAGCGACAGAAACAACTTCATCCAGAGTTACTTCTTTTTGTGCTATCGCAAATTGACAACTTACTCCAATAATTACGAGGACGAAAAAACTAAACTTCATAAGCGACTTCCTCTGGCTGTGGTGCATGTAATTCTTTATCAAAATCAATTTGTTTTCTTTTTCTGGATAAGTAGGAATACATAGCCGGTATTACAAAAAGTGTGAGCACTAATGAAAACATGACCCCGCCCACAATCACAATGCCCAATGGAATGCGACTTGTGGACGCATCGCCCAATGAAAGTGCTAAGGGCAGTGAGCCCAACACCATAGCTAAGCTTGTCATTAAAATGGGGCGCAAACGTAACCGTGAAGCCTCTAATACAGCATCTATTCGCGACAAGCCCTCTTCTCTTTTCTTATTGGCAAACTCCACAATCAGAATTCCATTCTTGGTTACTAAACCAATCAACATAATCATTCCAATCTCTGAAAAAATATTCAGCGTTTGTTTAAAAATGTAAAGAGAAATAAAAGCTCCACTAATGGCCAACGGCACAGTAAGCATAATGGTTAATGGGTCAACAAAACTTTCAAACTGTGCGGACAGAATTAAGTAGATTAAAACAAGTGCTAGGATAAAAGCGAATGAGGTATTGCTGGAGCTATCGGCAAAGTCGCGCGAAGAGCCTGCTAAAGATGTGGTGAATGTATCATCCAGTTCTTTCTTAGCAATTTCTTGCATTACTTTAATTCCATCACCTATTGTTTTTCCTGGCGCAAGACCCGCTGAAATTGTTGCAGATTTATATCTATTAAAATGATAAAGCGAGGGCGGTGTTGTTGATTCTTCAATTGAAACTACATTATCAATTGAAACTAGCTGACCCGACTTTGTGCGAACATAAAGTTTCTTTAAATCATCCGGATCATCTCTATTAATGCGTGTTACTTGACCCATTACCTGATATTGTTTACCTTCTTTTGTGAAGTAACCGAAGCGAAGGTTGCTATACGCTAATTGAAGTGTCTGTGAAATATCTTGAACACTAATGCCCAATTGAGTTGCCTTTAAACGATTGATTTTAATTTTTAATTCTGGCTTATTAAATTTCAGATCAATATCGATACCTTGAAGGGAGGGGTCATTGTTGGCCGCCTCTAAAAATTTGGGTAACACCTTTTGAAGTTTATCGAAGTTATTATTTTGGATAACAAACTGAACAGGTAAACCTCCTCGTCTATTTACAGCGATAGTTTGTTCTTGAATGGGAAATGCCCGACCTTCTTGAAACTTAGCAAGGTTTTTACTTACCATATCTACCACTTGCTGTTGTGAACGCTTGCGCTCTTTAGGGTCGCTAAGGGTAACTCTTACAAAGCCACTATTTACCGAACCCGAACCCGTAAAACCTGGAGCCGTAACTGATAATGCGGTGCGATACTCGCCAACAGAATCCATGACAAACTGAGTAAGCTTATCTACATAGTTATCCATGTAGTCATACGATGTTCCTTCGGGCGCACTAACCGCTAACCTAAATTGATTGCGATCTTCCAATGGCGCCAATTCTGATTGAATAGTGGAGCCAATAATATAAATGGAGCCTACACAAAGAGCGATAATTACAAAAGCCACCCAGCGTATTTTCATGAAGGATGATAACCAGCGTTGGTAGCCGCTCTCCATTCCTACAAAGAAGGGTTCTGTAAAGTTATAAAACCGTGAATGCTTGTGGGCGCTACGAGTAAGCTTCACGCTTAGCACCGGTGTTAATGTTAATGATACAAATGCAGAAACCAATACCGCGCCAGCCACAACAATTCCAAATTCTCTAAATAACCTACCTACAAATCCTTGTAAAAATATAATTGGTAAAAACACAACTGCCAGTGTAATTGAAGTAGAGACCACCGCAAAAAATATTTCTTTCGAGCCTTCTTGAGCAGCCTGATATTTATTCATGCCCCGTTCTAGTTTTTTATAAATATTTTCGGTTACAACAATACCATCGTCTACCACCAGCCCGGTGGCGAGCACAATGCCCAGCATGGTAAGCACGTTGATTGAAAAGCCAAGAACATACATGATAAAAAATGTAGCCACCAATGAAACAGGAATATCAATAAGGGGTCGCAAGGCGATCAAAAAATCACGGAAGAAGAGATAGATAATTAACACAACAAGAATGATAGAAATCACGAGCGTTTCTTGTACTTCAGAAATGGATCGGGTAATAAATTTGGTTTGATCCATAATAATGTTAACCCTAATATCTTCGGGTATCTCCAGTTTGATTTGCGCATACCGTTTGTAGAATGCATCAGCAATGGCAACATAGTTAGAACCGGGCAAGGGGTTTATAGCTAACCCAATCATGGGCACACGGCTTTCCTTCAATGCTGTCTCTTCATTTTCAGGACCCAATACTGCCTGGCCTATATCCTTCAATTTTATTTCGCCTATTTCACTTGATTTAATAATTACATCCTCAAATTCTTCTTCGGTATATAATCTTCCGAACGTGCGAACCGTAAGCTCTGTGGCATTACCTGCAATCTTGCCAGAAGGAAGCTCAACATTTTCTCTGTTAAGTGCTTGTTGTACATCTAATGCAGTAAGGCTGTAAGCGCTAAGCTTGGCGGGGTCGAGCCAAATTCGCATGGCATATTTTTTCTCACCCCAAATGCGAATACTGCTAACACCTGGTATTGTTTGAAGCCGCTCTACCAAAACATTATTTGCATACTCGGTAAGTTGTAACGGATTACGAGAGTTACTTTGAACCGTCATGGTGATAATGGATTCTCCACCTGCATCGCCTTTGGACACAACGGGTGTTGATGTAAGATCTTGAGGCAACGATCGCTGGGCTTGCGAAACTTTATCGCGCACATCATTAGCCGCTGCTTCCAAATCTATTCCTAAATCAAACTCTATGCTGATATTGCTGGTACCTACGCTAGAAGTGGATGAAATATTTTTAATGCCAGCTATTCCATTAATTGATTTTTCTAACGGTTCTGTAATTTGTGATTCTATAATATCAGCATTTGCACCAGCATAAGAAGTAGATACATTGATAACGGGCGGATCGATTGCAGGATAATCTCTTACTCCCAAAAACGTAAAGCCTATATAACCAAACAATAGAATAAGGATGTTCAACACAAACGTGAGAACCGGCCTTCGAATACTTAATTCCGAGATGTTCATAACGTTGGAATTTATTTTTCTACTCTATTTATTTTTACAATCTTAACTTTTGCATTTGGCCGAAGGGCCATTAGCCCAGTGATAATAACAGTATCACTTTTGTGAAGGCCAGCAGTAATCTGTATAAAGGAAGAATCTCTTATGCCCGTTTCTACTGTTACAAATTGTGCACTGTCTTTTCTAAGCACAATAACTTGCTTATTTCTTGCTTTCGGAATTACTGCTTGCGTTGGCACCATGAGAGCTTCCAAGTTTTTGCCCAATTGTAAATTCACTTTTGCAAAAAGGCCTGGTACCAGCTCACGATCTACCTGTTCTACAAGTGCTCTAACTTTCAAGGTGCGCGTTGTTTGCTCTACATTGCCCTCAGTGGCCATAACTTTGGCTTGGTGGGTTTTAGCTCCTCCATCTACTTTAAACTTTACTTCATATCCCTTGCTAATAAACTTTGCGTATTTTTCAGGTATAGAAAATTCAAGCTTTAATTGCTTTACCTGCCTCAATGTTGTAATAATATCGTTGGAAGATATATACGCTCCTAAACTTACATTTCTCAAACCAATTTCACCTTCATAAGGTGCGCGAATTTCTGTTTTACTAATTTGAATTTTAGTAGTTTGAATGTCTGCTTTTAGATTGTCGACATTCAGCGCAATCAAGTCAAAGTCTTGCTGACTAATACCATTGATGGCTAATAACTCCTTTTGTCGCTCAACCGTTTTTTGGCTAATTTGAAGTTGCACTTGCAGTTTTCTTAATTGAGCTTGTAAGTCTTGATCAAAAAGTTTGGCGAGTACAAAGCCTTTCTCAACAACTGTTCCTTCCGGTACATTTAAGGTTATAATTCGCCCGTTAACTTCGGGTCTGATTTGGGTCTCTTCAACGGGTAACAAAGTGCCAGGCACTTCCACATTTTCGCTTACCATCTTGGGTAAAACAATAAAACCTTCGACTCCTATAGGGCCTTTGGGGCGCATAAAAACTGACTTATCCTCTTTTTTGGAGCAGGCCATGAAAAGACCTTGAAAGAATACAAAAACAACAAGTGAGCAGAAAATTAAGCGCATAGAAAATAATTATAATTACAAAGTTGGTGTATAAAACGGCAAATTTATGGTTTGATTTTATAAACTTGGTAGACGGTCATTTTAGTATGAAGTGTGGTTAACTTCTGAAAGCAAAACCCCAATTCTGTTGTCATTAGATGTCAATCATGCCCCATTTATTCCATTGATTACAAAAAAATTGACTTTACGTTCCAAAAAATTAGTGTCACGTTAATGACAAATACCCCCTTTGAACAAAACTATTGTTATTAAGCGTCTGTTAAAACCTTATGAACCAAGTAAAACCTATTATCAGGCTTATTCTTATACTATTCGTCTTCTTAACGCTAGCTTTTGAATCTTTCGCACAAGAAAAATCTTTAATGAAAAGAAGCCTGAATGCTAGTCTTGCGTTAGGCGATCAACAAGGCAGTTTATCATTTCTTGCTTTACGAAACTATACAGTGGCGAAGTCAAAAAATTTTGAGATGGGGTTTGGCGCGCGGTTTACCTCTTACATTGGTCTCAATCAATATTTTGTTACCGCTCCTGCTCAACTCACTTCTGGAAGCACAAGTCCTTTTATACTTTTTCGAGATAACATAAATGGCAACCTAGACTCGATCATTGTAAAATCAGCGGCTACGCATTCGTTAAATGCAGCTATTAATTTTGGATATAAAATTTCCAAAAAAATTCAACTAGGCTTTAACATCGATTTGATTGGATTCTCTTTTGGCAAGACAAGCACGGCCAATTATATCAACGGCAATAAGGGAAACAATACGACCGCATCGCCAACGGCCTTTAACTTACTTCTGGTGAGTGACAACGACCGAGGCAGCCTGAATTCAGAATTTTACGGGAGCTATTTTTTCAATAAAAAATGGGGAGTAAAACTGGCCGCACAGTTTCTGTTTACAGAATACACATCGGCCGTTAAGGTGCAAACTTTTCCACAAGAAAATGATCGCTTTCGCAATAAATCTCTCTTGGCAAGTATTGGCGTTACCTATAAATTTTAACAACTAACAAATGAAAAGCCTTTTTACCCTGCTTTTATTTATCTCCTTAATTTCATGTAAAAAAGAAATGGTTGATCCGAGCCCTACCTCTGCAACAAATCAACTAACTACAGAAACATTTGATCCTTCTAAAGCAACACTTCTGAAGCAAGGAACGCTTGCAGGCATTAATCACACCGCCAGTGGCGCGGTAAAGCTTTACGATGCTGATGGCACCAAAGTTGTATACTTCGAAACGTTTACTTCTCAAGACGGCCCTGATCTTAAAGTATACTTGAGCAAAGACATTAATGCAACGGAATACATCAGGCTTGGCGTCTTAAAGTCTACTTCTGGAATGCAGAGCTATAACGTGCCCGCCAACACTGACACCACTCCTTACAAATTTGTGCACATCTGGTGCGAGCGTTTCACTGTTGTTTTTGCTAGAGCCGAAATAAAATAAGCATAAAAGCCATTGTCTTAACCTTTGATTGTTATGATTTTTGTGATTAAGCTGATTTAAATCACAGTAATCAATGGTATATGGCAAAAAATATTGTTAAAACCGATTTTCATCGGTTAACATCCACAAGTAAGCCTAAATGAGGCTGATTTTCAAGGATTTGAAGGGATAATTACTAGTGATTATCCAAAAGTACCCGGGGCGGGAATTGAACCCGCACGACTATTACTAGCCACAGGATTTTAAGTCCTGCGTGTCTACCAATTCCACCACCCGGGCAAACCAAAAAATAAAAGCACCTGCGGTGCTTTTATTTTGAGCGGGAAACGAGACTCGAACTCGCGACCCCGACCTTGGCAAGGTCGTGCTCTACCAACTGAGCTACTCCCGCTTTTGCCCTTAAATCGTTCTAAGGGAGTGCAAATTTAATGGTCATAAGTATATTTCCAAATCATGACCTTCTTTAATTAATGGTATCTTCTGTTTGTAATTGGTTAGTGCCTTCAAATTTTCTGCGTAATTCTTGTGCATGCTTTTTATCTTTGGACAATTTTATGTGGTCTGGTACTCCTTTCAAATCCCAAACCAACCCAAACCAAGAAAAAACTTTCAGAATATACCAGGTAATGTCAATCTCCCACCAGAAAAATCCTTGACGGGATGCCACTTCGTAATAATGGTGATTGTTGTGCCAGCCTTCACCAAGTGTAAGTAAAGCTAGCCAAACACTATTTTTAGATTCATCGCCAGTAACATACCGTTGGTTTCCAAACTTATGCATAATAGAGTTGATCGAAAAAGTGCCATGGTAAGTAATTACCGTACTTAAAAAGAAACCAATGAATAAAGCAGAAAAGCCTACGTGTGAAAACATCAAAGTTACACTGCCTCCATCAACAATTCCGCCAAGTGCCATTATAAAGAGCGCTAGCATTGTGGGTGGAATCAAATAATATTTATTTAGCCAAACTAATTCGGGGTATTTTGCAAAGTCACCAATGGTTTTAAAATCAGTTGCTTTAAAATCAGGTCCAACAATCCAACCGAGGTGCGAATACCAAAATCCATACAATTTCATGGAGTGAGGATCAGCCGGAGTATCGCTGTGACGATGATGATGGCGATGGTGGGCGGCCCACCATAAAGCTCCTTTCTGTGCTGAGGTTTCTGCCATGAAGGCAATTACGAATTGAAACCAGCGTGATGTTTTATACGATTTATGAGCAAAATATCGGTGGTAGCCGCCTGTTATCCAGAACATTCTGAAGAAATAGAAGAAGACACATATTAGCCAATCAAATAAAGTTACACCTGTAAACAGAGCGGCCAGTGGCATCAAGTGTATTAATATGAAGGTAACCTCAGACCTCAACTTCGGTTTGTTCCTTTTTTCGAGCACAATGGGAATTTCCATGTCTTTAGAAATTTAGATAATTAGTTTGAAGAAGCCGTTTCAACTTCTCCTGGGTTGGTAATCCAAAAATTATTAAATCCTTCACCCACCTGAATGTTCAATTGCCCTAATGCTAACATTTCTAAAATTGCCAAAAAGTTAAAAATCAAACCAATTCTAGTGAGCCCACTTTCAAACAATTCGGTAAAAGCTACTTTTGATTTTGATAATAATACAGATTTGATGTATTCTTTTTGGCCTTCCACCGTAAACGGATATTGAATTACCTCGTGCACTGGTTTGTTTTTCACTTCCTCCGACCGTTTCAGAACTTTTTCAAAAACCGTAAGCAATTTAAAAAGATCAATATCTTGGAGCTCCGCTTCCACATTGGTGCTTTCGGCCAACGCACGTAGTTCTTTTAAAATATTGCCGCGTTTCTCTTTTTGCAACTCCACCTCTTCCATAGTGTGAAAAAGTGGAATGATGGATTTATATTTTTTATATTCAAGTAAGTGCTTGACCAACTCCTCGCGCGGATCAATTTCATTTCCTTTTTCGTCCAATTGAGGACGAGGAAGCAGCATTTTAGATTTAATCCGCATTAAGGTAGCAGCCACTAAAATAAATTCACTTGCCACATCAACATTCAACGTTTCTAAATGACGGATGTATTCTAGAAAATCGTTCGCGATTTTAAAAATGGGTATATCATAAATATCCAACTCATCGCGCTCAATAAAGAACAGCAGCAAATCAAAAGGCCCCTCAAACAAAGGCAATTTTACTTCAAAATTTTCTGGTGTGTCCATAAGGCAAAATTAAAGTAGAATTGTTCATTTTCAGGCTTCAAGCCATTTTAAATATTTATTGCAGAATTGACAAAGTTATAAACCATTTAAAATAATCTATTTTTGTGTTATTACACCTCTTTTATTATGTTAAACACTTTGAATAATAGCTTGTTAAAGATTTAACTTTAATAAAGTATAAAAAAGCGATGCTTATTACCCCAGGAAAATTATTAGCCAATATTAACAGCCCTGCCGATCTTAAAAAATTGGATCCATCTCAATTGGTTGAATTCTGTGAAGAGCTTCGCCAGTTTATTATCGATAACGTATCCGTTTATGGAGGTCACTTTGGTGCTAGTTTGGGCGTGGTAGAACTTACAGTAGCCCTGCATTATGTTTTTAATACCCCAGAAGATCAGTTGGTTTGGGATGTTGGTCATCAAGCATACGGACATAAAATCCTTACGGGAAGAAAGAATTCTTTTTATACAAATAGGGTTTACAAAGGCATTTCAGGGTTTCCGAAAAGAAAAGAAAGCGAATACGATTCCTTTGGAGTAGGGCATTCTTCCACCTCGGTTTCGGCTGCCTTGGGCATGGCGGTAGCCTCCAAATACCTCGGCCTTCAAAAACAACACGTTGCAATTATCGGTGATGGTGCACTCACGGGTGGAATGGCATTTGAAGGATTGAACCATGCAGGAGTTTCAGATACCAATATTTTGATCATTCTCAATGACAATTGCATGTCGATCGATCCCAATGTTGGTGCTTTGAAAGATTACTTAACCGACATTACTACTTCAAAAACTTACAATAAATTCAAAGACGATGTTTGGAATTTGCTTGGCAAGCTGAGCCATTTTGGAAAAAGTGCCCAAGAAATAGTATCCAAAGTTGAAAACGGCATTAAATCAACGCTATTAAGCCAAAGCAATCTTTTTGAATCACTTAACCTAAGATACTTTGGGCCAGTTGATGGCCATGATGTAGATCA
>JANXRR010000059.1 GCA_025356795.1 Bacteroidia bacterium | reverse complement strand
ATGCCTTGCACACGTGTTTCTCTGGTATTAATGAATTGATTTAAATATCTGCCAATCCGAACATCGGCATAAGATGCTCCCCCGCTCTTCGCAGTATTTAACGCTACATCAGCTAATTGCTTTTTTTGACTCACAGTAAGAGGCATTTCTAGTAGCGCTTCTACAGAAACCGAGTTTCCCATCATAGGAAAAGGCAAGGTTAAACCTCCTAAACCCAGCCCTGCCAACTGAACAAAATCACGTCTTTTCATCTAATAAGTATTGAGTAGTGAGTATCAAGTAGTAAGTCAGTCAAAGACATTAGTTTATTGTGCCTTTGTACAATCTTAAAAGTAATAAAAAAGCAAAAAGAAATACTAGGAATTATATGAAAGGTTGCGCAAGCGGGTGATCGTAATAATGAGCAACGAATCTACTCCACAAACTGCCGAGAGTGTAAGATTGCTTCGCGGGAAATGTACTCACAAAATTGATCCAAAAAGTTTTTCCTTACCGTAAGTTTTCTATTTTATTTGGGGGGAAACTCAAAACTTAATATCTTCATACAGTCCCTGCTTATACGTGCGGCAGCTTATCCTTCCTCGCAAAGCCAATGGTTTGAATAATGATTTGCCCAGCAGCATACGTACGCATTCTTGTATGCCTTCGGTAATGGAAGGATGGGGGTGCACACACTCGGCCAACTCTTCGATGCCTTTGTCCATCGAGATCAGCAATGCTACTGCCTGAATGGCCGATGATGAGTGTAAACCGATTATTTTCATCCCCAATATTTTCATTGGCTCTTCGTTGGTCACCAATAATTTTATAAAGCCTTGTGTGTTGCGCATGGCAATGGCGCGAGAGATAGTGTTATACTCAAGCGTTACTACTTTATATTCCAATCCTTTTTCTTTTGCTTGGTTTTCATTCAAGCCCACGCTGGCTACTTCGGGGTTCAAAAACATAATGGTGCTTATGTTTTCATACACGAGCTTACGAAGCGGCTTGCCGAAAATTTTCTCTACTGCATAGCGCCCTTCCAACTCGCCCACGTTCACTAATGAAATATCGGCAGTCAAATCGCCCACTGCATAAATATTTGAAATGCTGGTTTGCGTGTCATTATCCTCGATGCCACGTTTGGACATAGTTATCTTTACATTATCGCTCCATAAATCTTCCAGGTTTGGCACCCGTCCCACCGATATCAATGCTTTCTCTACATTGAAGATGTCAGTTCCCCCTTCTGCATATTCCAATTCATATTCAACACGGCCATTCACTATTTCCATTCGTATCAACTTAGAATTACGATGAATTAAAACATCGTTGTGTTCCATGTTGCGCTCAATAATCCTTACCACATCTTCATCTTCAAAAGGTAAAATACGTGCACCTTTGTCTATTAAATGAACCTTCGTGCTGCCAAAGCCAGCGAAAATGGTGGCATACTCGCAACCAATAACACCGGCTCCTACAATTACCATACTCTCAGGAAAATCGTCCATGTTTTCAATACCTTCGCTTGTCATCACAATTTTTTCATCAATAGGAAGCTCAGGTAAAAATCTTGGTCTGCTGCCTGTGGCCAGAATAATATGATCTGCCCATACTACTTCTGTTTGCATTCCATTGCTAATTTCAACCTCGTTCTTGCTGAGCAATTGGGCAGTGCCAACTTTAAAAGAAAGTAGATCAGAGTAATTTGATTCTCTTAATTGATCCATGTGTTCTTCCAAAAGATTGATGCGTTCAGAAACAGCTTTTCTAACTTCCGCTTGAATTTCTCTAAAGTTTGAATTGGGGGCTTTTAAGTTAACCCTGTTTAAACTTCGCCTAAAGCTGGAAGCATCGCGCGATAACTCCCACCATGTTTTAGATGAAAGAGCGCCATTAGTTACTCCTGCTCCTCCTACTTTGTTTCGTTCTATTAACAAAGTTTTCTTTTTGAAGTCAAGGGAACGCATAGCGGAGGCATAACCTGAGGGGCCTGCTCCTACTATTACGAGGTCATATTTTTCCATGCTACTATTTTACTTTTGATTAGTTTGCCTTAAATTAAGCTTTTCAAGAATAGTTTAAAAATTTTTATTCTTTTGCCAAGGTTTTCGATGAATGCTAACAAAGTATGGAAGAACTTTTGAAATTAGACGAACAAGTTTTTCTTTGGCTAAATGGGATTCACACACCATGGCTTGATCCTATTATGGCTATTCTTACGAAAACAATGGTCTGGCTCCCTCTTTATTTCGTGTTGATTTTTTTACTGGTAAAAGATTATAAAAAAGGAAGCTGGTTAATTCTTTTAGGACTCATTATCTCTATACTACTAACTGATCAAATCACATCAAGTTTAATGAAGCCGTTCTTTGAACGATTGAGACCCTCGCACGAGCCCTCGCTGGCAAATGCAATTCATTTAGTTAACGATGAAAGAGGTGGCATGTATGGCTTTGCTTCTTCTCATGCTGCCAATACGTTTGGGGTGGCCATATTTGTTTGGCTTGCCTTGCATAAAAGTTATAAGTTGATATTTTTAATTTTTGTTTGGGCAACCATCATGAGTTACTCAAGAATATACCTAGGTCTCCATTATCCAGGTGATATACTAACCGGAGCATTGATAGGAATTACGGTTGGTTTGTCATGTTTTATTGCTGTTGATAAAATTCGGGAGAAGAAAATACCTCCCTCAACGCCCCAATAAACGCTTCACGTATTTGCCAATAATATCAAACTCTAGGTTGACTACATCACCTTTCTTTAGCTGATTGAAGTTCGTGTGCTCATAAGTGTATGGAATGATGGCAACGGAAAAGCCATTGTCTTTTGAGTTGAAGCAAGTAAGGCTAACACCATTCACACAAATGGAACCTTTCTCGACTGTAATATTTCCTAGGTCCGGATCATATTCAAAATCATAAAGCCAACTTCCATTTTCATCTTTCACCGAAGTGCAAATGCCTATTTGATCTACATGACCCTGCACCACATGACCATCGAATCTGCCATTGGCTATCATGCAACGTTCAAGGTTAACAAAATCATCCACATTCAATTTACCAAGGTTTGATTTCTTAAGTGTTTCATCAATGGCAGTAACAGAATGAATATTTCCCTCGATGCTAGTTACAGTAAGACAAACTCCATTATGCGAAATACTTTGATCTACTTTCAACTCATTGCTAATATTGCTTTCGATTTTGAAATGCACATTGCTCTTATCACGAGTGATAGAAATTATTTTGCCTGTTGATTCTATTATGCCTGTGAACATTAATGCTATCTTAATTTTTTCAATTGACTATTTACCACCAACGATTTATTTGAGTGATGGCTATTCTATTGAAAGGAAATGAAATCAATATTCTTTTGATTACTGATATTTCTATTCCCTTAACAGCTATTGTTTTATTTTTTGTCATACTTTGAATTCTCACAGAGTAGCCCAAAGTACTACTTCAACTCCACCACACTTCCATTCAATACAATTTCCAACGGTTCACCTGAGGCCAATGTAGTCTCTGTTTTGTTCTTCGAAACTTTCACATTAATCACTCGTCCTCTAAAATCGATATTGAAACTGTAAGAAGTCCATTGTTCTGGAATGTAGGGAGCAAAATGAAGTTTGCCATCTTTAATCTTCATGCCACCAAAACCTTTTACAACGCTCATCCAAGTGCCGGCCATAGAAGTAATATGGCAGCCATCTTCAGTATCGTTGTTATAGTCGTCAAGGTCAAGGCGGGCGGTGCGCAAATAAAACTCGTATGCCTTTTCTTTGTAGCCAATCTTCGATGCTAAAATAACATGCACACAGGGCGACAGCGAGGATTCATGTACCGTCATTGGTTCGTAGAAATCAAAGTTTCGTTTTATCTGGTCAACTGTAAAGTCTTCTTCAAACAAATACATGCATTGAAGCACATCAGCTTGCTTGATGTAGCATGAGCGAAGTATTCTATCCCACGACCACTTTTGATTTAATGGTCTGTCTTCTGATCTTAATTGATTTACAGGAATAAGTTCTTTATCTAGGAAACCATCTTGTTGCAAAAAAACGCCACGGTTTTTATCTTCACCGTAATACATTTTGTCAGAAATATCTTTCCACTTGGCTGTTTCTTCGGGTTCGTTGAAAGCCGTCTTCGCGACAATCTCATAATACCTTGCTGAATCTGCAGACTTCACATAATTGATTGCATCTTGTGTGAAGCGCAATGTCCAAGCTCCAAGGTAATTGGTGTACCAGTTGTTATTTACATTGTTCTCATATTCGTTCGGGCCTGTTACTCCCAGAATAACATACTTGCTTTTATCTGCCGACCAGTTAACGCGTTGCGCCCAGAAACGGGAAATCCCGATAAGGACTTCCAATCCAAATTCTGTCAAATAATTTTTATCGCCTGTGTAATCAATGTAATCGCGCATGGCATATACCATGGCACTTGTGCGGTGTATTTCTTCAAATGTAATCTCCCACTCGTTGTGACATTCTTCGCCATTCATGGTAACAAATGGATAGAACGCTGCACCATCAGTAAAGCCAAGCTTTTGTGCGTTCTCAATGGCTTTAGGCAAATGTTTGTAGCGATAGATCAACAAATTGCGTGCAATGTTAGGGTCAGAAGTACCTAAATAGAAAGGCAAACAATACGCTTCAGTATCCCAATAGGTGCTTCCACCATACTTCTCTCCTGTGAAACCCTTCGGGCCAATGTTCAACCGCTCATCTACACCTGTGTAAGTCTGCATCAACTGAAAAATATTGAACCGAATACCTTGCTGTGCAGCCACATCGCCTTCAATTAAAATGTCACATGCTTTCCATTTTTCTTCCCACACATTTGAATGAGTTGCCAGGAGTTTTTCAAATCCTTGAGCCTTGGCGTGGTCTAATTTCTTGATACATTCTTTTATCAATTTATCCTTCGAGTGATTTTCTGAAGACAACACAGCCGCGTATTTATAAAGCACTAATTCAATCCCCTCTTGCAATTCATATTCCACTACATTATCAACATATTTGTCGCGTGTGTTGGTAAATACTTTTCCTTTGGTTCGTTTGCCTTCACTTTCCATTGTGTACTCTATTCCAGTGCATACTTGAAATAATGTTTTCTTGGTTTGAGTAACCAAAATCATCCAACCTAAATTAGCTTCTTTGGAAACCTCCTCCCAAAATTTCTCATCATAGTTGGAATCTTTGTTCACCACATCAGCAT
>JANXRR010000055.1 GCA_025356795.1 Bacteroidia bacterium | reverse complement strand
TGCCCCCCAACACTCGCCCATGTTGGGGCAATTGCCGCTTTCACAAATAGTATGAAGTTTATGCTTGTCAACTAATTGGCGAACGTTTGCATACTCATGCCCAATGGGCAACTTTACACGGAGCCAATCGGGTTTGCGTTTCCTTATTTCAGTGGTGGAAATGGTAGGTAATTCAATCATAGTTAACCTAAAATATTAGACATAAGAAAGAAATATATTGACATTCACCCTACTTGTGTCTTGCTTTATTTACCAATCAAAGCTTTGTATTCATCTGCTGATAATAAACCCACTGGCTCGCCCTTAAGTTCAACTTTTATCATCCAGCCGTCTCCATAAGGATCGGAGTTTACTTTTTCGGGACTTCCGTCAAGAAGCTTGTTGAATTCAATGATTTTACCGGCCACAGGCATATATAAATCGGAGACCGTTTTTACCGCTTCCACGGTGCCAAACACTTCATGCTCAGAAAATTCTTTCCCTACCGATGAGATGTCAACATACACAATGTCTCCCAGTTCGCCCTGAGCAAAATCAGTTATACCAATAGTGGCAGTAGTTGTTTCAATTTTAATCCATTCGTGATCTTTGGTGTAAAGTAGAGTTGCTGGTATAGTCATGTTGTTGAAATTTATAGACGGCAAAAATAGTTATAAGTTATCAATGAATCATTGCGCTAGATTGTACAAAATCTTAAAGCCCGCTTTGGTAGTAGTACGGGGGAAGGAATTGCTGACCAGCGGATCGTTGGCATTATGCTCAAAATACGCTTGGATAGTTAACTTTTTGTTAGCCACATAACTCACGTTTGGCCGAAGTTGGAAATTTACATTTCCGTTGGTGATCGCACTCACATCCTCAATTTTGCGCAAGATGGTTCGTGTATCTATAAGGCTCATGTTCAATTTGAAGGTTACATCATTTTTTAATGTGATAGTACGGCCATTTTCTTTAAAAGGTAATTTCAAATTATTTTTAACAAAGCCAACTTCAAACGACCAATCAGTCCCCAACATCTCTGTGATTTGAGCATTGGATACGTTTAATGATAAGTCACGTTTGGTTTTGTATTCAAACTTCATGGTGACTTTACTCTTAGTCCGAACATTTACTCCAACCAGAGGTGCAAATTGTTCAGAGATTATTACATTCTGAATAACATATACTGGCACTAGCGTACCGTTGGAATTTTTTGCCCCACCATAAGTAAGCACATTGTAATTTTCAACAGCATCTGATATGGGAACATCCTTATACTGCAGCGAATTGGAAAAATTTAAGACAGCATAAGACGAATTATAAGCATGATTGATAGATACCGACTCAAAGATTTCCTTCAAGGCGGTAATTTTGGTTAAGCCAGAATAATCTACGCGCCAGTTGGGAATGGGAATATTGGGGAAGGGTGAAAGGCTTACTTTTTCTGCAGACTTGCCAGTGTAAGCAGCTATGAATGCTGGAATAAGAACATCTTGCGATTGCTTTTCGTAGCCCTGCCCTGTGGCATTTCTAAACCGATCTATTATGGTTGATATATTATTTTTAAAATCCTCATACACAGTAGAAGTCAAGCTGCTATTATTACTAAAGGCTGTGGCAAAGGTGACCATTGAAATTTTATAGGAACCCGTTCGGCTTGGGCTGAGTTCTTTATAAGTTCCATTACCTGTTGTATCCCTAAATATTTCTTGAAAGGCAGTGGAAGAAGTTTTTTTAGCATCCAGTTGAATCTTGAAATCGGGAAAAGGTTCAAGGCTTGTCTTTAGACTTAAATCTTTGACTTGATTTTGTGTGAAAGGGGTAGTTAATTTTCTGCTGTGAGATAGCCATCCATTATCAGCTGCTTTAAATCGTAAGTCAGCGTTCTGATCACCTAAAATAAAATCCCACCCTGGAGCTTGCCACCCTTGGCTGTTTCCAAATAAGTAAGGTGTTGGCATAAAGCCAGGCAAGGATGTGCCTTGCGTAACCGAATAAGTTCCCGTTACACTTCTCACTGTCATAATTAAACGCAACAGGCTTTTTATAGCACCCAGATCGGGCGGCCGCTTAATGGTATCAGGTCTGCTTGTTTTATTTTTCGCTAACTCTGCAACGGTTGGCTTAGGTGTAGGATTATTAATATCCTTTAGAAATCCAATTTTACTATACAGTTTTATAAGGTCAATTTTACCGTTGATAGCCTGGTCTCTTGTGTTTTGAATAATATTACCCAAGCGCAAACTATCAATTTTTTCAATGGGTCCTGCCTTCCATGAATAACCCACATTATACCGATAATCAGCTCCCAGCCAATTGGTGAGAGGCAACTTATCTAAAGGCAGAGTATAGTTTGTTGTTATCGTTTGATCGAATGCTTTTGTTCTTCCAAATCGTTTTAGGTTTTTGATAACAGAATCTTGTTTTTGTTTCGTATCAATATCGCCATCAGGTTCGTCAATAATTGCGTTTACACGCGAACTATAATCTAACGAAAGTGATTTTGTCAATGCCCACCGTACATTGTAAGAACGATTGAAAACAAAATACTTAGAGAAATTGGGTTGAGAACTGGCGGCATCTGTTTGGCTATTGCGGTTCACTATTTTACTAAACGATCGATCCAAATCGCCACGAACGGATATGGTGGTGGGAACGGGGTTGAAGTTAAAATCTTTTATGAGTTGAAGAAAAGGAGATGAAAGCCACGTGGATTTTTTGAAAGGTTCGATACCCTTAAAGGAAGACGAGTATTGCCAAGCCACCGATCCCTTGGTGCTTTGCTTACTGTTTTCACTTAAATTAAAATTGGTTTGCTCAGATCCGCTATAGGCGTAACTAAATGCAAAGTTTTCTATATCATAAATGTGGTTTTTTGCTTTCGGATCTAATTTCACTTTTCTGACATTGGTAAAATTTAAACTTCGCCTAATGGTTCTATCTTGAATTATTTTTAAGTATTCCGTTTGCTCAGCTTCAGAATTAAAAGAGGTGAGTGCCGCTTTTAAGCGCAAATCAGGATTGGCAGGATCAAAATTTGGATTACTTATGACGCTTTCATAACTGGCAAACATGGGGATCTTTAGCCCAAGTTTAGGTGGCAATAATTTATCAATATTAATAGTACCAGAAACATCAAATGTGGTGGCATCGGCCCGTGTGCGTTCCGAAATTTTTGATTGTACATTACCATAACCATGGGTAGAGTGGCGCACAGAAGCCGTGATATTACCCAGATCAGCCAACTTAGCATTTAATACTGCATTGACAGCCCAGCCTGCTGTTCTATCAAAATCGGTAAGCCGAAGTTCATCAGCCCAAATACAAACACTCAGCGGTTTTGCATCTGTAGTCTTAGGGTTTCGCACACCAATCATAATTAACTTCACACCACTTAAATCGGGCCGGCCAAAAATACGCAAGCCATGCTTCCCACTTTGCAGCGGGGCAGCTACCGGATAGAATTGATTAAGAGAAGCCCCTTCCCTATCACGCCTAGCTTTTAAACCGTAAAGGTCATTCAAATCAATATCAAATTGATTTTGATCAGGCCATATTTCGCCATCTGCAACATTCTCACCATTGCGTGTAACTGTTAATGGAATTTCGACTTCATAAAAATTCTGATCGAAGTCGGTACCAAATCGCATAAACGCAGTAAGTTCATTATCTTTTAACCCGTTTCCATGAGCATTTACAAACATTTTTATTCTTCCATAGTTATAAAAATCCATACTCACATTTTTATAAATAGCGCGCGAGTCTCCATCGGGCAAAGCATTTACGCACAGTTGAACAGATTGCTCATTCAACCTTCGTGCTATAGTAGAAGTATTGTCACGATCACGCGCCAAGGGCGGCACATAAGGAGGTTTTACATCATTGCCCTTTCCATTTTCTTCTACGTTTACAACCGATACAGAAACGTTATCCAAATTTGGTTCAGGTGGTTTGGTTAATCCTGGCTGTTGCAAGTTGCCTGTATACTGCCTCCATCTATTGCCCACGGTTCTAAAATTGGCCATGCGCAATACCACCGGTTGATTGAAACCTGTTAATAACATCCGGGCATAACGAATTGATTTGAATCCATTAATTGCTCCCACTTGATCATCATATTGCTTGATGGGAATTCTAAAAAGATACCAAGAGACTTTATCACCATTGATTTCATTATCAATTTTATCAACAACAAACTTATTGCCCACAGCGAGCCCCTTTTTTGGTATTGATGATGGGATCAGATCAATGTTATAAGCATAGTATTCTTCAAGATCGCTGAGCGTATTGTCTTGATTTAAATCTTCATTATCAGGAATAGTGGTACCTGATCGCGCAAATGCATCGCCAGCATTAGCAATAGGTGTGTTATTCTCCAGTCCATTAATATTTTTATATCGCTCCAATACTTTGGCATCTTTGGCATCTAAGTCATCGCCTAAAAAATATTTAAAGTCATCGGCACTTGGATCTTGCTTCACAATATTTTGAGCGGCAGCAGAAGGCACTGCATTAATAAAGTCTTTAAAATAATCGACTTCCTTGCCATTATTTATACCATCTAAACCAACATCTTGATTGGCGCGCGAGTCACCTGAATTATCAAAGGCATTATTTAAATATTGTTGTGAGGTAACATATCCCCATTTGTTTGGAGTAGCCCTTTTTAAATCACCATCTGTTGGTAAGCCATTCTCAAATGCATGCCGCCCATCGCGCATCAAGTCTTCAGAAATACTTCCCAATTGAAAAATAAGCTTACCTCCTGATTGATTGGACTGTGGGTTTACGCTTCCGTCCAGCACCTTACCGTTCGGTGAATTAATAAAAGGATCCATCAACCAAAACTCTATATATTCAACATTGGCTTTATCAAAATCCACCTCTGTGCGTATGGCAGTAGTAATGCCAGCCCAGTTCTTCTCAGGACTTTTTAATGTTCCATCGACATTCAAATCAGGATTAAAATTATAAGGGCCGCGCTCCTTTGGGAAATAGGCGATATCAAAAACCTGTTGATTAAAATTTCCTAAAGACAAATCTTGAAAGGGAAAAATCTCTTGAGGCTTTACGGGTCGTGTGTAATGGTTCTCAAGATCCTTGTCAGTAATATTAGATGGTTTATATGCACCCCCTGTTCTATAAAATAAATTATCTACTTGATACCAAGCTAACTTGGCTCTTCTGTAGCCTGCTGCAACATTATCTGAAGCTCCATTTGCCAGATCAACGGTTAGACTTGCAGTTGGCTTAGGCACACTTGCCAATTTCCAACTAGCAGCGTTTAACAAACTATAAGGTGTGGCAGTATTTTCAAAGTCATCAATAAAAGAAGTACCATCACCATTAATACTATTTGATGTGCCTGGCAGAAGCTGCGCGAATTCTGCGTTGAATGTAATAGATGATTTTTCCTTTGTTTGCAAAAAAGGCAGAGCATCGACCACCTTCGTTAGTAACCGTGATTCCTTCTTCAAATTTATATCAAGCCCATATTGAATGTTTCTTGCAGGCTCAGTGCCTATGGCATTTCTTGAAATGAGCGGCCGTTCATTGTAGTATAAAATGGTTGATCCTATATTAACATCATCCGATAATTTATAATCTAACCGGGTGCCTAACAAAGAGCGCGTTTGAAAAGCAAACGGATCTTGTTGTTCGTAAGTAACACTTATATTTTTTCCGGAGCTTAAAATACCTTCGTTGAGAATCGTAACTTTTCCAAAAGTATAGTCTACTTGAAAGTCTGATCCTTCACGCAAAGGTGTGCCGCCTGCATATACTTTTACCGAGCCTTGAGCTACATTAAATCCTTGGAGGCTTATTTCCTTTCCAGACCCTGTTCTTGATGTGCCCACAATGTAAAATTTATTCTTTGTTGCCACCAACTCGGCCTCGGCTTTGGTAGTGTGATACAAAGTGTCATATAAATATTTGTTGTTAAGAAAATCCTTATTTGTTACATCTGATAAGAACAGTTTTTTGAAAGGCGTATTAAATGGCTCGAGGTAGGGAAAAACAACAAGGCCCATTGCAGCATTAATAGTAACGTTATCCACAAAGTCAAAATTAC
>JANXRR010000040.1 GCA_025356795.1 Bacteroidia bacterium | reverse complement strand
TTTCAATATGTTCTTTGAATGGAATATCGTAAACGCATCACGCGCAACCAGATTCAATGATTTATTACCGACAGATGCAGATATGTTGCTCCTTATACTGATTACTTCCGCAACTCTTATCTCTCCTGGAAAATTGGATTTTTTCTGGGTGCGTAAGGAAGAACCTATAAGTTATTTTCTGGTAACCTGCATTTTTCTAATTCTTTCCTCTAGTGTTTCAGAAGTAAGTTTATCACGGCTTAATCTATCCATCATAATGGGAAAGCCAAACGGTGTTGGCAGTTCCACTTCTCTTAAGATTATCTTTTGCTTACTGATTCGCTCCAGTGCCGTGCGCATACGGGCTTCTTCCAATTGAAAATCCATTACTTCTTCATAAGCCTGAAGTAGCAACAAGTTGTTTGATTCATACTCGTTGAACACGTTAAAGAACAGTTGCGAGGAAGATTGTAAATGTTTCTCTTTGATGGGTTTACCCGGAAAGCCTTTAAATATAAGACCTGCTATAGCGGCTATGTCGCGAAATTTCCTGCGCGCCATTTCGGTGGAGTTAATACTCGATTGAATATCTTTTAATAAGTTATCGACACTGAGTAAATCTGTTTCTAGCGCTTCCATGAGTGGTATCTCCTGATCGGATAGCAATTCAAATCCATAATCATTCATAGCAATAGAAAAAGTAATAGGCTTTATCTGGGCGAGCCGGTAAGCCACTAATGCGGCAACGCCTTCATGCACCAATCGGCCTTCAAAAGGATACATCCATACATGAAAGCCTTCTTTGCTCTCCATGTGTTCAATTAAAAACTCATGCGTGGTAGGTAAGTATGAGCGCGAACGTTGCAAGTCCATGAGTGGCCGCAAGAAAATCATTTCCTCATCGGTTTCGGTTCTGTTGGCTGCCTGCTCAACTTTAAAGCGGATCATCTCGCTCATCTGCGAAGACAAGGGCATTCGCCCGCCCTGCCAGCTGGGTACCTTGGCCGATTTGCGCTTAGTCTTGCGCACATGCACTTCCATTTCTTTGATGCGCACCAACTCCAGGTTTTGCCCTGCAAACCAAAATACATCGCCAATATTTAATCGCGATATAAAATATTCTTCAATGGTGCCCAAATATTTTCCTGATACATATTTTACAAACAGTGAATTATCTCCCACGATAGTGCCAATTGACATGCGGTGGCGCATGGCAATTCTACGGTCTACAACTTTATAAATACCGTTGTGTATCTCAACTTTTCTATGTTCGTCATAAGCTGTAAGAGATGCGCCACCAGTGGTTATAAAATTTAAAACCCAATTCCATTCGCCATCTGTAACAGACGAAAAACTTGCTGTGCCTCGAATTTCCGGAAGTAGTTCATGTGGGGTAAATCCGTCAGAAACCGCCAGTGTTACCAAATATTGAATTAACACATCGAAGGATCGCACATAAGGCAAGCGATCTTCCACAATATACTTTAACATGCCTTCGCGCAAAGCGGCACCTTCAATCAACTCCAGCGAATGAGTGGGCAAAAAATAAATGCGGCTTACCGCTCCCGGTTGATGGCCACTTCTACCGGCCCGCTGTAGAAATCGCGCTACTCCTTTAGGGCTCCCAATCTGAATTATTTTTTCTACCGGACGGAAGTCAACACCCAAATCTAAACTAGAAGTACATACTACTGCTTTCAGTTTGCCTTCGTGCAATTGTTCTTCCACCCAGGTGCGAATGTTTTGGCTTATGGAACCGTGATGCATGGCTATTAAACCCGACAACTCAGGCGCAATTGCCAACATCTTCTGATACCAAATCTCGGCAAAGGAGCGTGTATTGGTAAAAATCAAAGTGCCCGAACTGGAATCAATAATAGGCATAATTTTCTCCAACAACTGAATGCCCAAGTGGCCTGCCCACGGCATCTTTTCAACATCATCAGGAAAGATGGAAACCACTTCTACCTTCTTGTCAATAGCTGCTTTTACAATGGTAGTGTTTTTTTGTTGGTGATAATTTCCCATCAGCACTTGCATGGATTGATCCATGTTGCCAATGGTTGCTGAAATTCCCCACACTTTTAATCCGGGTGCTAAGGTTTTTAATCGGGCAATGGCAAGCTCTACTTGAACACCACGTTTGGAACCAATCAATTCATGCCATTCGTCTACAACAATTGTTTTTAAATTTTTGAAGTACTCGCCATACCCCTTTTGCGCCAACAAAAGATGTATGCTTTCAGGAGTTGTTATTAAAAACTCCGGAGGTTTTTCTTTTTGCTTGGCGCGATCTTTTGTTGAGGTATCGCCCGATCGCACTCCTACTCTCCAATTCAACTCCATGCCTTCAATAGCACGCTTACTGGCAAGTTCTATCTCTTTGCCGAGTGCCCGGATGGGGGTAATCCAAATAGCTTG
>JANXRR010000029.1 GCA_025356795.1 Bacteroidia bacterium | reverse complement strand
CTAAGCAAACGCATCTTCCGCCCGTTCTTCGGATTTGTGCGCGGGGTGTAGCGCAATTTTCTCAACTTAAAATTTAGGCGCGTGGGGTAATAAAATTCGAGAATCAAGGCAGCTACATAAGCGATAAGTGTTGCTGTAGCGATAGAAAAAAATACGCGCACAAAAAACCACAAGCCAAGAGTGGTAAACTTCTCCATGCCGTATAGATTGACCAAGCAAGCCACCGTCATACCCAAGAAAAAATATACACGTTTGTACCACCATATCTCGTGGGCATTCATGTAGTCATGTTTGTCTTTAGGCTCCTTAAAAAGCGACACACGTAATTGGTACAGTAAGAAAACAAGCACAGCAATGGCGGCCATGGCAATGGTGCCAATCATCATCACTTCGTTCCATGTAACTAAGAAGGGAATGGGGGTTGCCTTTTCATTCATAAGTAAAAATTTCGGCTAAAGTTAAAGATAAAACCAACATGGCATATTGGTTAGTGGAGTGCAGCCGCATCCTTTTTGGGTGATCTTTTCAGGACATAACCTTCCAAATCAAAAATAAGCTTTATAAAAAATGCACTGAAATGGAGTATTGTAGGTCAATAAAAAATATTGTGTATAATTACACTACAGTATTTGCAATGTATTAAATAAATGTATTATCATTGTGTAATTAAACACAATAAACATGAATGCCTACGAACAAAAAAGACTTGAAATGGACTTGATGAATTTCGCCAACAGAAACTTTGAGAGGCCAAGTGATTGTAGAAACACTGATCAGATCAGATTCTATGTCAGAGAGTTATGCACAAAAATTGAGGATTATGAAAAACGTTTCAATTATGTACCTGCATGGGCCTACTCACTGCTGACACAATACAATAATGTACACAACCAAATGGTGCAGATTCAATTTGCTAAGCTGTATGCATGATGAAATACATCCCCTCCCCTATCTCTGTAAAATTTGACTACATGTTTAGTGCTACTTCCAATAAGTCGGGTAGGATGCAATACCACAAAGTGCGGCCGGGGATCAGTAAACTACGGATAAGCAGAAATGAATTTATCAAAGCCTATAATGACTCATCAATTATCGCATTAAAACCGATGCAACTGCGGGGGTTAGAGAATGCTTTCCAACTTGAATTTTATATCTGATTATGATTCACTTACTACTATTTCAAATTAGCTTGAGAGTAATTTATCGGCTTAGCAGTTTTATACTTAGTATTCCAATAAGCCAACCATCAATGGCATTTGTTGTGGCCATACTCTTCCGAATCGTTTATCAATTTTTGAAACGTAATCGCTTCGTGCTTTCTCGGCTGAGTTGATTTATCCGTTTCCCAGTGATCTCGATAAATTGGTAATAAGTTCTTCGGCTTGACTTCTTTCTGTTGCAGAAACTAATCGGCAATAGGCCATCAGGGTATGAACAGCCTCTTCAATTTCTTTATTCATTGCCAGCGTAAGTCCAAGGTTAAAATGGCTGTTTGGAAAATGAGGTTCCACCTCGATTGAAATCTGATAGTGCACTTTGGCCAACGCCATGTTGCCTACTTCGGCATACAGATTGGCCAAATTATAGTGAGCTTCAAAATGACGTGGATTTTCTTTCAGGCACTTGGTAAAACAATCAATTGCCTTGCTGAAATTTTTTTCTTGCGACTCTAAGATGCCTAAGTTGCAATACGAGTCTGCCACTGAGTCGCCCTCGTCTATGGCCTTTTGATAGCTTTCTTTTGCTTTTTTGTCGTTAAGGTCATCCAACATTAGGGCTTCTTCAAAGCGAGAAAGTTTGCTGAGGCTGACCACTCTACCGGCTGAAAATAAATTTAATTGTCCGGCTTTATTTTTCTCAAGATGTTTTTTTCGAACGGGTTTGAAACCGAATTTCTCAGGGCTTGGCGAAGGGAATTGGATTACTTTGGCCATCTCGGGCAAAGGTAGTGATGAAATCAAATTCTAAAAATAAAGCAACACATTGATTAGGTTAATGCGGCAGAGGTCTTACTTTTTTCTCTACATCGTGTTTATAATTGAATACGAAAGGGAAAA
>JANXRR010000012.1 GCA_025356795.1 Bacteroidia bacterium | reverse complement strand
TTTGGTAAGTTCAAACTCTATAAATTCCATCACTTGGACAATTCAATTAACTTGGTCAATGAAATAAAATCTTCTACCGATAGTTGCTCTGCTCGCTTATCGAAGATAGGAAGTACACTTATTGAAGTGGGTAAATTTAGGCTTTTAAGTGCGTTGCGCAAGGTCTTGCGTCTCATTTGAAAAGCTTGTTTAACTATTTTTTTAAACATGATTTCATCACACTCCAATCGCTCGCGAGCATTGCGGGTGAGCCTTATTACACCCGACATAACTTTGGGGGGCGGAAAGAAAACTGCGGGTGGCACTTTGAATAAAAACTCAATTGAATAATAGGCTTGAAGCAACACACTAAGAATGCCATACGTTTTTGAGCCGGGTGGAGCTGCCAAACGTTCAGCCACTTCTTTTTGAAGCATACATACTACTTCTTTCACGTGTGCGCGGTTCTCGAACACAGTGAAAAATATTTGAGATGAAATATTATAAGGAAAATTTCCTATAATGCTTATATCGCCTTCAACAATGGTTGAAAGTTCTACTTCCAAAAAATCGGTGGTTATTATTTTACCCTTCAATTGAGGATAATTTTTGTTGAGATAATCCACTGATTCTCTGTCTATCTCAATGCACGTCAAATTAAGTTGTGGGCGTTTGAGCAAGTACTTAGTAAGCATGCCCATGCCTGGCCCTATTTCAATGGTAGTTGGATATTTTCCACTTAAAGCTTCGGCAATGTTGAGCGCAATGTTTTCGTCTTTCAGAAAATGTTGACCGAGGTATTTTTTAGGGCGAACAAGAGGCATGTGCAAAGATAGAGAATGCCCTTCAATCAAAAATTCTTAATTCAATTGTGGGTGTCCGTACCCTTTAATGGATAGACCCCGACAGCGTTTAACCATCGGCTTTAATGTATAACTTAAATTGATTATTCTATGGCTGTCAGTTGTCCTGCCGAAAACTGACTTCGACAAGCTCCCATTGCATTATATAATTATGCATTTAAAGGAAGAGAATATGTATGGGTGGTAAAGAACTATCTCATGCCAATAACAAGAAGAAACTATTTTGCGGATAAGATTATACTCACTCTTTGCCACACTACCGAATATGAATAAAAACTGAGAACAGTTGTTTGGTGCAGCATCTCAGCATAACTTGCATGAATCTCGTAGCATGACACAGCAAGTAAAATCAATGGATAAACCACGTATAGGAATTACCTTGGGGGATATTAATGGCATTGGCCCCGAAGTAGTAATCAAAGCACTTTCTGACAATCGAATATTAAACTTAATAACGCCTGTTATTTATGGTTCATCAAGAGCACTTTCGTTTTACAGAAAGCATCTTAACCTAGAAGAATTTAATTATAACCAAGTTCGTAGCAAAGGGCAATTTTTACCTAAATCAACAAACATTGTTAATTGTTGGGAAGAAGTCATTGAAATCAATCCGGGTCAAGCCTCTAAAGAAACGGGACGAGCGGCATGGCTTAGTTTAAAAAAAGCAGTAGAAGAACTAAAAGAAGGTTTCTTGGATGGCATTGTCACTGGTCCTATTGATAAGAATACTATTTACAGCAATGACTTTCCGTTTAGGGGCCACACAGAATATTTTACAAAGGAGTTTAATACCACCGAAAGCCTTATGCTATTAGTGGGTGAAGATCTTAAAGTTGGGCTGGTTACAGACCATATTCCTATAAAAGATATTTCTGCCAACATTACTAAAGATAGGCTTGAACTTAAGATCAGGCTAATGGAAATGACCTTGAAAAAAGACTTTGGTATTATAAAACCTAAGATCGCCATTCTTGGATTGAATCCACACGCAAGTGATGATGGCCTTATTGGAACGGAAGAGAACCAAATAATAAAGCCAGTTATCGAAGAGGTAAAAATGAAAGGAAAATTAATTTATGGTCCTTTTCCAGCGGATGGATTTTTTGGCTCGGGCGAACACATCAAATTTGATGGTATTTTGGCCATGTATCACGATCAAGGTTTGATCCCTTTCAAATACATTGCTTTTTCATCGGGGGTTAACTACACCGGAGGGCTTCCAATTGTGCGCACCTCGCCTGACCATGGTACAGCCTATTCGCTTGCTGGGAAAAATATTGCTAATGAAAACTCTATGCGACAAGCCATTTACCTAGCCACGGAAATTATAAAGAATCGTCAAAATCCCATTAACTGATATCCTTGCTCATGGAAACCGATATCAAGAAGCGACTCAATATCTTAATTCAATTAGCAGAGGCTGATAAACATTTCGCTACTATTGAAAAGGAAATGATTTACAAAATTGCGGAGTCGAATGGTTCTTCTCGAGAGGTGGTAAATGATCTTATCCGTAATCCATTTCCCATTGGAAACTTAACTGACCTTTCTGAAAATGAGCAATTTGATTATATGTGGACGTGCGCGCGCCTGATTTTTATCGATAATAAAGTTTTTGATATTGAGTTAGCCTTCGCAAAGAACATTGCCCTAAAACTTGGCTTTCAAGGTGAGATCATTGATTTCATGGTGAAAGTGTACGATCGCATCTCGTTTGAGAATGTGAAAATCAAAAAAAAATAGAGTAGCTAAAGCGTGCAAACAAGCTGAAAAGAGATAAAAGAAGCTGAAAATTAAAACTGCCCTCAAATTTCGTCACAATAGTGGTCGAAATATGGTAAAACCTAATAAATTTGCACCCTGATTTTAAAATCCCCGAAAAGGGACGAAAAATTGAAAGATTGTATTGTCAATATCATCGGGTTAAGTCAAAAAATTCATCACTTTGATTTTATATTGAAGGAAGAATTCTGGCTTGTGCATCAAAATCAACTTTTTTCGAAAGGAGATTTTAAAGCAAAAGTGACCTTAGATAAGCACGAAACGTTCATTGAAGCTCTCTTCACTATCAAAGGTTCAGCAGAATTAATTTGCGATAGAAGCCTTGAATCTTTTGACTTCCGTATTGACTCAGATGAGAAAATCATTTTTAAATATGGGGAAGAAGAAGGCGAACTAAGTGAAGAGATTGTGGTAATTACAAGGGACCGCGTGAATCTTGACATTGGGCAGTACCTATTCGAGTTCATTACCTTGGCAATACCAATGAAAAAATTACATCCCCGGTTTAGTGAACAGGAAGAAGAAGAGGATGAATCTGAAGGTAAATTGGTTTACACTTCAACATCTTTAAAAGAAGAAAAAGATTCAGAAGAACCGATGGATCCTAGATGGGAACAATTGAAAAAAGTAACTATAAAAAAGTAAGGCCATGCCAAATCCAAAACGAAAAACCTCGAAAACCC
>JANXRR010000628.1 GCA_025356795.1 Bacteroidia bacterium | reverse complement strand
CATACAACTTTTATACGCAATAAGTTGGACATAAAAGCGATCCCCAAATTTCAACTTCGCACAACATTCGCTATAAGACATTGGCCATGATTTTTTTTATTTTTATATTGTGGCATGGCCAACATCTTATAGCTTTTCGTTATAAGCCGTTTTGTTCTGGACGGTGAGTATTCGCATTTTCTTCTCCAATAGTTGTCCAGCTAAACTTGCACCTTTTTATTTAGTCCTCGATTCATTATTCTAATCACGTCTTTGATTGTTAAATTGATAATTCCTCTCGTAAAGTCTGTATTTATGTCATAGATAAAACCTCGTGAATTGTTATAAGAAAATGCGGCCAAATCAATGATAGTTTTTATTTCATCCATTGTCAGGAAGTCCATTTCCCTTTCAATGTCTGTGTGAGCATAGATTTTGTTTCTAACATTTATTATTTTGGAAATTGTCAGCTGGTGTGAATTGATTTCCGATCTAATTTGTTTTGCCTTTTCTATAAAGTCAGCGTATGTGATGGGGCTTGAAGTTTCACTTTGTCTTAACATTAACTCAAATTCTTCTGTGTAGTCCCCATTTATTATCTTGCCACATAAGGTAACGATATTTCGTTGTTGTGTCCGTGGCTTACACTCAAATATTTTAGAAAGCTGAATTGTCAGCATAAACCATTGTTGATATTGAAAAAACACGAAAAAGTCTTCACTAAGAAATTTTGTTTCCGATTTTAATTCCCTAATAACTGATAAATGCTTGTATGTTATGAATGAATCTTGAATAAGTTTATTCAAGTCGTCAAACCAATGATTAAGATTTCCCATGGAGCAATTATTTGCAATTCCTAATATTCCTATACAGAGATTGATAACTATCGTTACTTGGCTCGATGTCAAGTGCTTTGTTTATATATTCCTTTGCATCAGTGCAGTTACCAGTTTGTTTACAACAAAATGCATAAGAGTAAAACAAACTTCCTTGTAAGGAATTATCCATTTTAGGTTTGCTAAGAGCTTTCTTGTAGTATTCTATAGCTTTAGTATATTTTTGTTGTCTTTTCATTAGGTTGCCATATGTGAGCCAAATGAAAGGATCCTTACTGTTAATTTTGATTGATTTATTAATATACTCTTCTGCTTTATCATACTTCATTAAACCTGTATATTCTAAAGCCAAATTTGAATAGAACATTTGCTTGTCATCTTTATTTAGACAAAACTTAAGTCCCCTTTGACAATTTTCAATAGCTAAATCTGAATTGCCAATGCTCGAATAGTACGCTCCTAATGTATTGTAATGTGAAGGTTCGGCTTCTTCTAAAGTGACCGCATATTTTGCATTTTTAACAAATCCACTTTCCCATTCATCACTAGAGAGAGATTTGTCTCTATAATAACACCAAGCTAACAAAGAGTAGTTTTCACCATTATAGGGGTCAATTTCAATTATCTTCTCTAACGATTTACGAGCCTCGGAATAAATACCTCCATTAAATTTTTCCCGAGCAAAGGAGAGAAGTGTCTTTGTCCAAATGATTTTCCATTCTCCATTTTCATTTGATAATGTATAGTAAATATTGGCATAAATAGTGTCCGTTTTTAAAAGTCCTTTTTCCGTTACTTTAAATCTTCGTAATGATGGATTATTTATGTCCACTGGAAATGTTGATATTTTCCTTTCTAAATGCCTGGATGATTTAACTATACTATCCGGAATATTACGGTCTTTAATGTATTCATCTTTTGTAACGAATTCTTTCGATTTGGTTGATAAAAAATCATCGTAAAGTATTTCGTTTTTATTTGCAAGTGCCAAAATTCTGTAATTTTTGATTACTTCTTCGGGATTTGAAAAGTCTGTTCTGTTGCAGGAAACCAAAGTGGTCAAACCTATAATGCTAATTGTTAATGTGATTTTATTCATAGGTTGTCTTTTTTTAAAATGGCTTATAACGTTTGTGCATGAGCAGTGGCGGGAATTCGAAGCGCATCACTGTCACACGACACCAAACGTGTTTTGAAAAACTAAACTACAAGTTTACACTGAACCCCGCCATTGTTTATGCACTTTGTTGTGGGCTGTTGGGTTCGTCCGTAATAGTCAGAAGCTCTTTTAATTTTCAAGTTTACGTTTTATTTATTGTCCAGGAGATGTCAACTGTTAACGAAACCCAACACCTTGTTTTTTTATTTCCAGTCCTGAGTGTATCCCCTTCACCTTTCTCCATTGTCACAAAATTGTCCTGAGAATCAATTATTTTAAGTCCCTGAATTTTCTTTCATTGATGACTGTGTTTTTTGCAAGTATTTCAAAATCCTAAAACTCAGGTCAATAAGTCGGTAGGATCATTCTTTCATCACAGGTAGTTCTACATACGATGCATTTTTGCCGTTGCAGTAAATTGTGTGTGTGGCCTTTATGAAGTCGGTTTCAGCTGCTTCAAAAATAGAGGGTATAAATTTTTGAGGATTGCGATCTATGACCGGAAACCAACTGCTCTGTATTTGAATCATGATTTTGTGGCCCTTCAAAAAAGTGTGATTGATCTGATGAAGGTCAATCACGATTTCCTCGGGTTGATTGGGAACAAAAGGGGCAGGTTTCTCAAAGCTTTTTCTAAACCTTCCACGAAATACTTCCATCGTCACAGGAAATTGATATCCGCTCATCGCGTAATTCTTTTTGTCAAAATCAGGATAGACATCAATAAGCTTGACAATAAAGTCTGCATCCGTGCCTGTTGTACTTGCAAAAATATGAGCGATAATTTTTCCGGTTACTGTTAAATCCTCTTTCAAGGAATCGGCTAAAAAGCATAGCACATCAGGCCTTGTTGCGACAAAGCGCTGGTCTTCTACCTGCCAGCTTCTCCACCGACTGCCTTTGCCATACGTTGCTTCGATGGGCTGTGGGCGATATGGCACCGGTTTGTGAGGGTCGCTGACATAACTGATCGAGGCATCTACTTCCGTTGGCAGGGTGAAAGAAGTTGTTGCATCTCCATGCACATACATTTTTTTTATTTCTGCTTCTTTAGGCGGCCATGTTGTGTATTGTTTCCATTGATTGCTGCCTGTTTGAAAACAATAAGCTTCGGCAAACTTCCCATCGCCTATTCCTTTCAACCAGAAATCAAACCATTCCTTTTGAAGTTGCTGAAACCAAACAGCGGTCTTGCCCCCGAAACTAATTCTTCCCAAACTGTCTGCCTTAGGACCTCCCCACTGCCCATGCGACCAAGGGCCTAGAACCAAGTGATTTAGATTTGCCTTGTCATTTTTCTCAAGATGTGAGTACATTAGCTGAGGGCCATTCAAATCTTCCTGATCATAATAGCCGCCCACGTGTAAGAGTGGCAACTCTGGTTTTTGGATGCTGTTGAGCATGGATTGCTTTTTCCAAAAATCATCATAGTTGGGGTGCGCCACATAATCATTCCAGGAGGGGAGTTTATTTTTGAAATATTTTCCATTCACATTTTGCAATGATCCCAACTTAAGATACCAATCATACAAATCAAATTGTGGAAACGGAAAATTACTATTGGCTTCTTTCGCATTCTCCACCATGTAGCTTAACTCAAAATTGTAGCTCAGACGAAAGGCACCATTGTGGTGAATGTCATCACCCAAAAACATATCCGTAGGCGAGGCTTGTGGTGAACTTGCTTTCAAAGCAGGATGGGTTGTGCTGCTTGCAACCAGTGCGGTGTGGCCGAGATAGGAAATTCCAAGGATGCCCGTTTTACCATTATTGTTGGGAATGTTTTTTATCAACCAATCAATGGCATCGTAAGCATCGGTGCTTTCATCTATTTTTGATTTATTAGAAAGATGGTATAAAGGCCGGTTCATTTCAAAAGTACCTTCACTCTTAAATTTTCCGCGCATATCTTGGAAAGCAAAAATGTAACCTTCCCTGGCCATCATGCTCAGATAAGATGATTTTGTGATATCGTAATTATCGGGATGCTGTGCGCCATACGGAGTGCGCTGGATTAAAATAGGTAATGGTTCTTTTGCCTGGGAAGGCACAAACACTTCCGTGTAAAGGTGTACCCCATCGCGCATCGGGATCATGTATGTTTGTCTGTTGTAAAATTTGATAGTGCTTTGCTGGGCATTTACACAATGAATGATGCAAACAGTTAACACGGAGAGGGCTATAAGTCTTTTCATTTTAGGTAATTTTTGTTAGATGTATCAATTATAGCCAGGTGAAGAAATTATTTTTTTTGTCGACCAAATCTTAATCGTCTTTGACGTTTTGTCCACGAGTACATAGCCCAATAGCCCACAACGCCACGTGTATCGGATGTGGCGGGCTTTTGAAACGCCCAACTGTCCCACGTGACTAGACGAAAGTAGTAAAACTAAACTTAATTTCAACACTTCACCCCGCCATAGCCGATACACTTTGTTGGCAGCTTGTGG
>JANXRR010000588.1 GCA_025356795.1 Bacteroidia bacterium | reverse complement strand
AAAAATATAATCGTATAAAGGGATACACTGCGGAATATTTTCTCCATGAGCCGAAAAACTTACATCAGGGAAAAAATTTACCACCTTTAAACCGTGTTCTTTCCAATATCGAATTGTTTTTGGGTTTAGATAAGCTCCTTTATAGACCAATACCCAAGTAGGTTTTATTTTTTGAGTAGACGAAATCAACTGTTCATTAAAGTCTCTGATTTGCAAAGGTCTAATAATTTTATTTACCCCTTTTGTTACAAATGACTTGGCATTGGCACTAATATATTTTTGTTCATTAATAAGATTTACTGTAAGCCCATTTCTCGATAATGCATAAAATAAGGCTGAAGAATTACTTCCTTTCCATTCCTCACCAACACATAGTACTTTCATTAACGTTAAAATTACTTAAACACTTTTTAAAACATTGGAGGGGAAGAAAACACTCATCATCAGTTGGTAAGCCTTATAGATAATCATATAGGCAATTAGGCTTGGAACAATTTGTAGGTCTGCGCCTAACGAAAAGAAGCCTAGAAAAATCAAGTAAAATTTAAATGTGAAATCGGCAAGTGTACTGCAGGCGGTTTGATTCCAAGTCCAACCTATAAACAATCCGAAAATTGAGCAACCAATTAAAACACCCGCCCACCCATAATTTAAATAAAATTCGCCTGGTACAGTCATGTTGATAGAATTATTGGCAAGGTCAGAATCTTTTCTTTTTCTTGCTTTCCCTATCTCCAAAGCAAACCATTGGCCTTGTTTAATAAGTGGTTTTTCGGGCCACAGAAATCGTGGAATAAATACATAGGCCATATAATTCAACGTTTGTCCCCCATAAAATCCTTTTTTCTCAGTGAGCTCAACAATGTTGGACAGTTGACTTATTACACTCGTTCTGTCAAAAATTGTTTGCCCTTTAATAGTCACTGCGTCCCCCTCTTCGCCTCCACCAAGTTCCAGTTCGTCACCACTATATTCAGAGGATAGAAGATCAAGTGATTGAGACAGCTTCTCTTGCCCATAAACAGTTGACCTTGATTGGCCTAAAAAAGTGAACAGCACTGGAAATATTATTATTCCTGCAAATATTACTCCTTTAGAATAGCTGCTCATGGCATTGATTGAATTCTTTGACACCAAATCACCCGCCAGAAAAGCTATCCACGGTATCAAGATGGCCATTCTTAGATATGAGAAAACAAGTGCATAAACTGAAAGAAAAAGTGAATACATGAAAATTATAATCAATCCCTTTTTGCGGTAATGAGCCATAAACGATAAAAGGAAAAGCGAGCCATTGACAAAATGGCCAAGGAATGTACCAATTGTACCTAAACTTGAAAGCTGTTGAGTGAAAAAGAAAGAGATAGAAAAGAACAAGAAGGAAAGCAACAATACTCTAAAGAGTGAATTCTCGTAACATACGTCTACATTCCAAGGTTTATTTTTTATTGACAAGCGCATGGCTTCAATAATAACCACGCTTCCTATATTGAATATGAAAATACCTTGATCAATTAAATATTTTTTTCCTGTAAAATAATTTACAAGTGTGTTTGAAAGAAGTGTTAGACTTGAAAATACGATGAAATGGCTTACCGTTATAAAAAAAAGCAATAGCGCATAGGTGGTGCTTATATCAAATCGAGCCACTTTAAAATTCTTGAAATCTTCCCACAACAGAACGAGACAGTACAAAGCCATTGCCAACGTTTGAACTTGAAAGTCTTTTAAAAAATAGCCAAGGATCACTAATAAAATCCAAGCATGTCGTGCCTGCAAACTCATTATATTAGAGTTTTGTCAAGGTTATTCCTATTCCAGAAAACCAGTGATAACAACCTGAAAATTCTCAATGCCCATTTCATATCAAGTTGGCCAGCTGCAAGGTTCATTTTCACAGCTTTTAAAGAATTCGCAGTTAGAACTGCTGCTATGAAATCATGATTTTCGCATAGTATCTGATTGATCCAGGCTTTATCTTTTTGAATGAGTTTTATCAAGGGCGTATAGAATCCGATCTTATCTTTTCTCTCTATAATTTCGCCTGGCAACATAGCGCGAAATGATTCCCTAAAAATATATTTCGAGTATCCGTTACGATAAAAAGAATTGGGGCGAAGCCTAGCGACATACTCAATAACACGATGATCAAGAAAAGGCATTCTTCCCTCTATAGATTGAGCCATGCATGAACGATCATCATAATGACACAAATGCGGAATACCTACCGTCTTCAATGACTCCAGGT
>JANXRR010000540.1 GCA_025356795.1 Bacteroidia bacterium | reverse complement strand
CTGCGATAAACTCAGGCCTTACTTTTAATGTTTTCTTTCTCAGTTTAATTGATGAAAGAAAAAAAAGGACAGATTAATTTCTGCCCTTTTTTTTAATTGATTAAACTGAGAAAGAAAACATTAAAAGTAAGGCCTGAGTTTATCGCAGCTGATGGAGAGTTTAAATGTCCGAATTTTCCACAGTCTCTACCTGAGATTTTTGCTTGAGCTCTCCTTACAATTCCCTCACCCAAATATTTCTAAAGCTTACTGGATTACCATGATCTTGTAGCACGAGCGATCCCTTTCCATGTTGAACATAAATGGGCAACCCCTTATATTCAGTAGGTCCTCTGATTTCGGTATGGTTCTGAACAATAACGCCATTTAAAAAAGCAGTGATATGAGCGGGATTAATTACTCGGCCGCTTTCGCTAAACGTTGGGGCAGTATAGATAACATCATATACTTGCCATTCACCAGGTTGCCGAACAGGATTTGCCAACGGCATAGATTGCTTGTAAATGGAACCTGCTTGGCCATTGGAGTAAGTTTGACTTTCATAACTATCTAACACCTGTAGCTCATATTTTTCTTGTAAGAATATACCGCTGTTGCCGCGGCCTTGACCTTCACCAATAATGGTTGTGGGCGAACGCCACTCAATATGCAACTGGATGTCACCAAAAGTTTGTTTAGTCTTTATCACCCCAGTGCCTTTTGCAACTGTAAAGGCTCCATCTTTTACTTCCCATTTTGCCAAGCCTCCATCTTTATCAACCCAATTGCTTAAATCTTTGCCATCAAACAAAACGATAGCGTCCGAAGGGGCTTCACCTGCCTTTGCACCAGCCGTTATTTTTTTTACGCGTGGTTCCCAAATTTCTGTAACAGCCGGATCAAGGGCTTCTCTCCAACGAGCACTTCCTTTGATAACAGGTTTTGTTGTAACAACAACAACTCCATTTTTTCCCTTTGCACCATAAAGTTTGATGGCATCTTTCCCCTTAATTACTTCCATCTTTTCAATATTGTTAGGATCAATGGAGCCCAGTTCTGATAGCTCTTTTCCATCAAGTATGAAAAGTGGTTTCGCTTGATTTGGTTTTAACTCTATTGCTTTTAACTGTTCGGCTGGAGATTTATCCTGACCAAGGGTTGAAGTTGAAATCGCAACTGCGAAAAGCATTGTACTGAATATTTTTTGCTTCATATAAATTTTTTGATTTAAGTGAAGGTACACAAAAGTTTTAGGATCGAATGGCAATTAGGATTGATGGCGATCAATGATACTATTGCTGATTAGTTGGTATAACTGCGCAAGCTTCCTGTCTTCATTTAGAAAATCGATATGATTCGAGATACTATTAATATCACCTCTCATAGCAGGGCCAGTCTGTGAGTTTTGTGGCCCCAATTCCAAACATTTGTTAATCGTTTCTATAATAAGTGGCTTTAATAAATCAAAGCTCATGCTATTTTGTTGTAAAATGTGGTGAGATATTGTGAGCATATGATTGGTAAAGTTAGAGGCAAATACAGCGGCCACATGCAGAGCCTTGCGCTCCGTTGAACTTATAAGTTCCACTTTTTTACTTATGGCTTTTGCTAACAATGTAAGCACCTGCTGTGTTTCGGTAGTAGTGCTCTCTATGAAGATGGGTATCGAACCAAAGTCGATTTTCTTTGCTTTTGTAAAAGTTTGCAGCGGATAAAAAACACCAATGTTTGCAGTGCCTGCAAATTGCAATATCGATAACGGCTGGCTGCCACTGGTGTGAACAAGAATGGCATTATCCGGTAAAATAATCTCCTGCGCAATTTCTTCCAAAGCATCATCAGAAGTTGCGATAAAGAAAACAGTTGATTTGCTGGTAGAAAAATCAAGTGAAGCTTTTAACTCGGCCTGATATAATCGTTGTGTTAATGCCCGCGCATGACTTCTTGTTCGGCTATATACCTCTGTTACTACAAACCCAACATTGTCAAGAGCGGGAGCAAGGTGCCAAGCCAAGTTGCCTGCGCCAATAAATGAGACGGTGGGTTGAGATTTCACAGGAGTAAGAGTTATATACCTTCACTATAAATACGCGCCAACTTCTCGACTACAAAATCTATCTCTTCTTTTGTATTGTACTTGCTAAAGGAAAAACGAATGGCACCTCTTTGTGAGTCAGGATACAATGCTCCCAACACGTGCGAGCCCGTGCTTGCTCCGCTTGAGCAGGCACTACCGCCAGAGGCAGAAATGCCTTGCATATCTAAATTGAAAAGCAACATACTATTTTGATCCGATTCGGGCAACGATACATTAAGTACAGTATATAAGCTTCTGTCCATATTCAACGAATCGCCATTGAAACTAACTCTTGGAATTGTTTCAATGAGTTTTTCGATCATGTATGCTTTCAGTTTTTTTACATGACGTTCATGCTCCGCCATATCGCGATAAGCAATTTCAAGGGCTTTGGCCAGCCCAATTA
>JANXRR010000533.1 GCA_025356795.1 Bacteroidia bacterium | reverse complement strand
GCCTGCCTCTTGATAATATGATTCTAGGTTTTCGGGCAAATCCATGTGAACAACCACGCGAACATCGGCCTTGTTGATTCCCATACCAAAAGCATTGGTAGCAACCATTACACGTGCGTGATTGGTGATCCATTCATCTTGCCTTACTTTTCTATCTGCATAACTTAGCCCAGCATGGTAATAGCTACTACTAATTTTATAGCGGGTAAGCAGCGCGCTAAGTTCTTTGGTGCCCTTGCGCGAACGCACATATACAATTGCAGAACCGTTTACTTTGGTAAGAATCTCCAACAACTTCTTTTCTTTGTTCTCCGTTTTTCTTACAACAAAAGAAATGTTTGCGCGGGCCACACTTTTCTGAAACGTTAAACTATTTTTAAGCTTAAGCTTCTCTACAATATCCTGTCGTACTAGTTTGGTGGCAGAAGCCGTGAGTGCAATAAAAGCAGCAGATGGTATGATTTCTCTCAGCTTGGCAATTTGCAGATAAGAAGGACGGAAATCATAACCCCATTGTGAGATGCAATGCGCTTCGTCAATGGCTACCAAGCACACATTCATTTTCTTTAAGCGCTCTTCAAAGAGTTCTGTAAGCAGCCGCTCAGGGGAGAGGTATAGAAATTTAACACCTCCATAAACAATATTGTCGAGTGCAATATCAAGTTGGCGATAGCTCATTCCCGAGTGTATGGCAATGGCAGATATGCCACGCTTTTTGAGTCCGCTTACTTGATCTTCCATTAGGGCAATCAAGGGAGTGATAACAAGGCATACACCTTCCATAATAAGCGTAGGCAGCTGAAAGCAAAGAGATTTGCCTCCACCAGTGGGTATTATAACGAGCGAATCTTTTCCACTAAGCACAGCTTCAATAACAGCAGCCTGAGGTTCGCGGAATTGATCATGATGCCAATACTGCTTAAGAATAGATATGGGAGAAGTCACTTTTAAAGTTAACGGTTATCGGTTAAACCTCCCACTGTAATCTGCTTATGTCAACTATTTTATTTTATGGATTGAAGAAGTTTTAATCCCGTAAGGCCCAAGTGTTTGGTAAGGATATTTTTATACTGAGCAGAATTCATATAACCACCTTTGGCTTTGAAAAACTCATCCATTACCGGATACCAATCGCTGTTGGTGGGCATGATGAACCCAAATTGTTCAGCAGCCTTATCTCCCACCGGATGGCGCTTCACTGATTTGCGCTGCTTTATGGCTTCTAAATAAAAAGCAACATCCAGGTAAGCAAACGCATTGGGGTCTGAAGTGATCTTATCGAACGTATCGTGACTGGTGGCAACCAACGTAATTTTCATATCGGGGAAGTAATTCTTCTTTAGCTCATTTATTCTTTTTTCATTCAACGTGCCCTTGGCTGTATAAGCAGTAAGTTTTCCAAAAGTGGTAGGAAGGTCTTCTAGCTTAGCCAATGTTGGAACTCCCGCTTGCGTTATAAGAATAGCAAAATTGGTAATAAACGGAGGGCTGAACTTAATTTCTTTCTTGCGTTCTTCCGTGATGGTAATATTTCCCAAACCAAAAACACCATTGGAAGAATTTTTAACTTTATCGTACATGCCTTTAAAGTTAGTTCCATCACCCACCATCTTTACATCTAACAGCACTTTCTTTTCATCTTTAATGTAGGTAACAAAATCATTCATGATGTCAATGCAAATGCCAGTGGTTTTATCAGCAGCATCTTTGTAAACAAAACCAGGTGTTTCAACATAAGCTAGTGTAATGGAGCCTTTGCCTTGAGCTTTTGCTTCGCTCCATGAATTGCCACTATAATTTTGAGCAAGAAGCGCGTAGCTTAGGGAAAGAAAGAAGAAAAAGATCACTGTTATTTTTTTCATTGTTACATAGTTTAGGTTGCAACAATATCAATAACAATTTTTTGATTTCATAACCAGTATATTCAAGAAATCAATTAAGGATAATAAGAATTCACCTTACCACATGATAGGAGTTTTAGTTAAGAATGCGTTTACACCGCGTTTGCAATCGTCAGATAAACGAGCGGTGGCATTCATCAAAGAAGCATAGTCCAACGCATCAACCAATGGCATAGATTGTATTTGGGCAATCATCTTTTTGGTGAGTTCCATCGATTGAGAAGAGTTCTTGCGAATTAATCTATGGGCAAATTCTTCTACTGTGAAGGCTAACTTTTCAGGGGCTATTACTTGATTTACAAGCCCGGTTTCAGTGGCTTGGGCAGCATCAATAAGTTCGCCTGTTAAGAGTAAATACCGAGCCTTCTGTTCGCCAATTTTTCGGATTAAAAAAAACATAACAATGGCGGGAATAAATCCGATTTTTACTTCGGTATATCCAAACTTTGCTTCTGGAACGGCAAAAACAAAATCGCACACTGTAGCCAAACCACAACCTCCGGCCAGTGCATGGCCTTGCACTTGAGCAATAACAACTTTCTTTAGTGTATATATTTGAAGGAACAATTGTTTCAAATGATTGGAGTCATGTAGGTTTTCATCCAACGAAAATTGCTGGAGATTTTGCAGATACGCCAAGTCGGCACCGGCACAAAAAGCTTCGCCATTGGCTTTCAATACAATTACCTTTACGTGTTCATCTGATTCCGCTTGCCTGAATGCTTCTTTTAGTTCTGTCACTAGCTCAAAACTTAAAGCGTTTCTCTTTTCGGGCCGGTTGAGCGTTATGTAACCGATTCGGTCTTTTAACGTGTAGGTTAGAAATTGCATAGTCAGATTCTTTTTACGAAAGCGTTTTTTGTTCGAGTGGAATAAACATTGATTGTATCCAGCTTTGATTTAAGTTTAGCACTGCCATCAATAACTAACGTTGTAAGGTGTTCTCTATTTAAAGAAGGCATGAGATAAGCTGCATCATTGCTCAAGATGGTATAGTCTGCTTTTATATTGGTAGGGAGCCCAACATTGTTCTTTTCAATCCATAATACCTTATTACCTTTCCATACAAAATAGTGAAAACCTTTCATTTTCTTTTCAAACAAATTAACATGGGGGTTTACTTGAATATGATTTACACCAGCCTTCACCCGATTGGAATTTATATGAAAATGGATTTTACTTTCATCCTTGGCAAAAAGTGAATCACTATAAAAATAAGATTGGCCATGAGAAATAAATTCTACTGCAGCGTGATTGGCAACTTGATATACAACCAATTGATTTTGTTTTACATCATCATAAAAATGAACCCATTGAATAGTTGAATATACCAGCGCACAACTTACTGCCAACAATAGAAACTTAAATGACTTAGTTATAAAAAGTAATGTTATAAAAACCACTAGGCCCAAAAGTAACCAACTTTGAAAAGTGGTGAGGTAAACACCTTCAATTAAACTGTAAGGCAAACTCTCTACCCAAAAAACACTCCCATTCAAAAGTTTGATAAGCCATTCTAAGCTGAAGCCAACGGCTGCTCCTAAAAAAGGAATGGAACTAACAATGAGCAATGCAATACCCACAACAAGAATAACCGTTGAAAGTGGTATTACAATTAAGTTGGAGAATAAAAAATAAACTGGGAACTGGTGAAAGTAAAGTAAGCCTAGCGCAAAGGTGGCAAGTTGAGCAGCAATTGAAACACAAGTTACCTGCCACACTTTATCAAGCAACCAGGAGGTTGGTACCCATAAATTATAT
>JANXRR010000529.1 GCA_025356795.1 Bacteroidia bacterium | reverse complement strand
CCCTGGCACATTTGCTCGCAAAATGGATGGAAAAAATTTCTTACAACAAATACCTCAATCAGCTTAGCGATATTATTCAGCAATTAGAAGAGCCCAGTTAAATTACATTGTCAAGATGAACGTGCCGAAACCTGACACTTTGGCTCATGCTAACAGTTATTCTATACCTTTGCCATTCGGTATGAAAAAATTAAAGCTGGAAGAACTGGGAAGGATTTCCTTAGATGAATTCAAAGAATCTAAAAAACTCCCTGTCTGTATTTTGTTAGATAATGTGAGAAGTCTCCATAATGTCGGATCCACATTTCGCACAGCCGATGCCTTTCGCATAGAAAAAATTATCCTTACGGGAATAACGGGCACGCCTCCTCACCGTGAAATACAAAAGACAGCTCTTGGCTCCACCGATTCAGTAGATTGGGAATATAGTGAGAGTTCTTTAGCAGCAGTACAAAATTTAAAAACACAAGGCTATAAAATTGTAAGCATAGAGCAGACGAATGAGAGCAAGCCTTTACAGGATTTTAGGCCTACGTTAGCAGAAAAATATTGCCTTGTTTTTGGTAATGAAGTAGATGGTGTGAGCAATGAGGTAATTGAGCAATGTGACTTAGCACTAGAAATACCCCAAAGTGGCACCAAGCACTCGCTTAATATTTCTGTTTGTGTTGGTATTGTTACTTGGGAGGTTTTTAGAAAATTAAGCGATTAATGGCGCTTCAATTTTTGATAAAGAGCTATGTTTAATAAAAAAGATACTAGGCTCTAAATCGTGTTTACATAATTTTTGTGTTTTTTGTAATAAGGTGGCTACTCAAAGAAGGCTCAATTGAACATTCTCCACAGGCGCATCTACAGGCACTAGATATTTCTTTTTAGATTTTAATTCTTGGCAGAGCACACGCGTTCTTCGTGTATCGCCTTTGATAAACCATCTGCCCCTCAAACTAAAAGTGCTTCCCACCGGAATATCAGAAAGCAACGTAATGGCCAGCGCCCTCGCGTCATACTTTCTAAAAATCTTCATGAGGGCAGGATCAGAAAAGGTGGTAGCCATAGGATCTGTCATGTGTGATTGCAAGCCTTCCAGTAAATCTTTAGGAAAAATTTCTTTGGTAAGCATGGGGTTTAAGAGTTCCTTAAAGCAATTTTTCCACTCTTGCCCATGAGATTCTACCCGATTGCCAAATTTTTGGTGTACCTCCAAATGAGCCACTTCGTGAATGTAGGTGGTAAGAAACATAAATGGATGAAGGTCTTGATTAACCGTGATCCTAGGGGTTTTTCCACCTCTAAAAGTAAAATCACCAATTTTAGTAATCCTGCTTTTGCGCAACTTAAAGTCGAATTTGTGGAAGAACCAAAGTTCGAGGCAGTAGTTTATGGCCAGGGCTGGCGCGTGCTGCTGAAGAATGGATTGTATTTTTTCTAAAGTCATGTAAATAAAAAAAGGCTTTAGTATTCTAAAGCCTTTTCCCGGGAAAATCTCTAAGAGATTACTTTTTCTTAGGAGCTAGAGCAGCAACTGAATCAGCCATTTTAGTTGAATCAGCTTTCATTTTTGCAGCCGCAGCTTCAGCTTCAGCTTTTTGAGCCATTGCTACTGAATCAGCCATTTTAGTTGAATCAGCTTTTGCTTTAGCAGCAGCTTCTTCGGCAGCTTTGCCACCACCACAAGCAACAAATGCTACAGCGAAGCCGCACACCATTAATAATGCGAACAATTTTTTCATAGTTTACAGGTTTTAAATTTTGGTGCAAATATAAGCTATACCATGGATTTTAACGCATGGAGTAATAAATTTTTATTTATTACTTGAAATTTTAACTCCATTTTAGCCTTCCTTACAATCATTAATATGTTTTTGAAGACCAAATAGTTAAGCAATTATTTCTTTCGGAAAAATAACCTCACGGGAGCTCCTTCAAAGTCGAACTTCTCGCGCAAACGATTTTCTAAGAAGCGAACATAGGAATCTTGGATATACTGCGGATGGTTACAAAAAAATGCAAAGGTTGGCACCTTGGCAGCTACTTGGGTAACATACTTGATTTGGATCATCTTGCCTTTCATGGATGGCGGTGGATAATGTACTATCTCCGGCAGCATGCCATCATTGAGTGCTGATGTAGGTATTTTCTTTGTTTTGTTAAAAAACACTTGAACTGCCTTTTCAATCACCTGAAAAATTCGCTGCTTGGTCAGTACCGAGGCAAAAATGAAAGGTATGTAGGTAATGGGTGCCAGTTTCTCCAGCATCTCTTTTCTCCTCTTTTCGGCAGTGTTGGTATCTTTCTCAATAAGGTCCCATTTATTCACCATAATTACAATGCCTTTGCCTTGCTTTTGGGCGAGGCTAATGATATTCACATCTTGAGATTCAAGCCCTCTTTCAGCATCAATCACAATAATGCAAACATCACAATCTTCCAGTGCCTTCAATGAACGCAGCACCGAATAGAATTCCACATCTTCGACCACTTTTGTTTTCTTCCTGATCCCGGCAGTATCGGTAAGAATAAAATCATTGCCGAACATTTTATATCGTGTATCAATGGAATCGCGTGTGGTTCCCGCTTCATCCGTAACAATACTCCTTTCTTTACCAATTAAAACATTCAGGAACGAAGATTTCCCAACATTTGGCCTACCTAAAATGGCTATTCGAGGAATTCCCTCATCAGGATTTTCCAGCCCATCAGAAGGCAGGTGCTTGATTAATTCGTCCAGAAGTTCTCCTGAACCGCTGCCATTAGACGATGAAATAGGATAGATTTCCCCCATTCCTAGTTCGTAAAACTCTGCGGCAAGCGAGCTTTTGTCGGGGGTATCGGCTTTGTTGGCTGCAACCAGTACTGGTTTTTTAGATTTCCTGATGATGTTGGCAAATTCTTTATCGTATCCCGTAAGGCCATCTCGGCAGTCCACCATAAAGATTACTATATCTGCTTCTTGGAGGGCTACTTCTACTTGCTTGCGGATTTCTAATTCGAATTTATCGTCTGAGCCTGTTACGTAACCACCTGTATCGATAACGGTAAAAAATGCTCCGCACCATTGGGCATAGCCATAATGACGATCGCGTGTTACGCCTGGCATATCGTCCATAATGGCTTGGCGTTGCTCTACCAACCGATTAAAAAAGGTAGATTTTCCTACGTTTGGCCTTCCTACAATAGCAACTATGTTTGACATGACTGATGATCAAATTAATAAATGGGGTGCAAGTTAACTCTTCATGGTCTAATTGACGCCATTGAATGTATGGGTAATTACTCGAAGTAGCCGAAGTGCCTCAATTTCTGTTTTTGTTTGCGCCAGTCATCAGCCACTTTTACATGAGTTTCGAGGAATATTTTCTTGCTGAAGAATTTTTCCAGATCCTCGCGGGCTTCTGTTCCCACTTTCTTCAGAGAGCTGCCCCCCTTTCCTATCAAAATGCCTTTTTGCGAATCACGCTCTACATAAATAATGGCACGAATGCGGATAATGTTTTCTTCTTCTTTGAATGAATCAATGCCAACTTCTGAACTGTAAGGGATTTCCTGCTCGTAGTTCATGAAGATTTTTTCCCTGATTATCTCTGAAGCAAAAAACCGTTCTGATCGATCGGTCATCTCATCTTTAGGGTAGTATGCCGGATGAGCCGGTAGCATATTTTTGATAGTAGTTAATATCTTATCGATATTTTCGCCACTCTTAGCGGAGACAGGAATGATTTCGGTTGGATTTAAAAACTGCTTCCAATAGATGATTTTGTCTTCTATTTGTGAGCCCTTGGCAAGATCAATTTTGTTGATCAATAATAGAATCGGTGTGGATATGGTTTTAAAGCGCTCAAACAATTGCTCATCATATTTCTCCCCCAGTTCTACTACTAAAAGAATCAAATCTGCATCTTCGAGAGAAACCTTCACGAAGTTCATCATCGCTTGATGGAGTTCATATTTGGGTTCTAAAATTCCGGGCGTATCAGAATAAACAATTTGAAAATCATCGCCATTCAACATACCCATAATACGATGGCGCGTGGTTTGGGCTTTGGCAGTGATTATGGACAGGTTTTCGCCTACCAGTTTATTCATAAGGCTTGATTTGCCTACGTTGGGCTTGCCAACAATACTTACGAAACCTGATTTGTGAGGGGTTGACATGTTGTTTAAGTTAATTTACAAGTGGTTGCTTCAAAATCTGTGTGTTCTTGCCAACGGTATACGCATAACTTGCAGCCGGGAAAAAATGGACGGTAATTTCTTCTTTTCACCAGCTTTGTCAATGGTAGTAACCATGCGTTATTCAATTCACTTTCGGCACAAAATTTTAGTAGGTTTTCAATTCGTTTGTTTTCTCGTAGTTCTAGTCGGGCAATTCTAAAAGTTAAAACAATCAATACAATTACGCTAATCAATGAAATAAGGTAATCTGAGAACGCACCCCAATCTTTAATGTCACTTGAGAGCTTACTGCCAGCGAATTTTGAAATCAGAAATACCATTGCCACTACAAAAAACCCAAATCCATATTTTTTCAGCCTTAATCTTCATGTGTTGCTATTTTCAAGCAAGTTTCTGATTGTCGAATCCACCAAAAAACAAAAACCCTTGCAAAAGTTGATATGCAAGGGTTTATAATTTGTTTTTGTAGCGGGGACAGGACTCGAACCTGTGACCTTTGGGTTATGAGCCCAACGAGCTACCAACTGCTCCACCCCGCGATGTGGCTGCAAAAGTAGACCGACTTTGCTTAAAAAGCAAATGGATTTCCGAAACCCAAACCAATGTTGTCTATTAACTGGCGCCCAAATACACATCTTCAATAGCTTTTATTTAATTTGACCTTTTAATTCAATTATAAATCTAAAATCTCTCTATGGTTATTGACTTAAGGAGCGACACAGTAACAAAGCCAACGTCAGCCATGAAAGAGGCCATGTTCAATGTTGAAGTGGGCGATGATGTTTTTGGTGAAGATGAAACGGTAAAGAAGTTAGAAGCAAAGTGTGCAACATGGTTGGGCATGGAAGCAGCCGTATTTTGTCCTTCGGGCACAATGACCAATCAGATTGGTATAAAAATACTGACTCAGCCATACGATGAGGTAATCTGTTATAAGGGCTCTCACATTTATAAGTATGAAGGGGGAGGTCTGGCCGGCAACAGTAACATTGGCACAAAACTTTTATCTGGTAATCGTGGAAGAATTTCGATAGAAGAAATTGCTCCGGTTATTGGAAACATTAATGATGTGCATCAGGCCAGAACTTCGGTGGTGGCTCTTGAAAATACGGTTGTGATAGAGGCAGGAAGTTATTATACATTCGATAATATAAAGAAGATAAGTGAATTCAGCCGCAGCAAAGGAATAGCTATGCATTTAGATGGTGCACGATTGTTCAACGCACTCACTGAAACGGAGGAAGCATCCACGGAAGTGGGGAAGTATTTTGACACGGTTTCTATTTGTCTTTCTAAAGGGTTGGGCGCACCCGTTGGCTCGGTGTTGGCATGCAAAAAAGAATTAGAATTGAAAGCCAGACGAATACGCAAGGTTTTTGGTGGTGGCATGAGGCAAGCTGGTTATTTGGCTGCCGCTGGAATTTATGCGTTGGATAATCATATTGTCAGATTGAAGGAAGATCACAAGCGCGCAAAGGAACTTGGCAATACATTAAATCAACTTAGTTGGGTAAAATCAGTGATGCCAGTAGATACAAATATTGTCATCTTTGAGGTGGCTGATGGCGTTACACCTGAAATGTGTTTGGTAAAATTTTCTGAAAGTGACATTAAAGCATTGGCCTTTAGTGCAGTTGAAATTCGTTTAGTGACTCATTTGGATTTTGATGACGCCATGTTAGACAAAGCGATAACTACCTTTAAGAAAATCCATTTTTAATATGGGTGAATTAGATAACATGTTGCCCGGTTCGGAGGGGTTTGTGGATGTGGAACAGAACACTAAAGGCAAGCATCCCAACAGCTCTTGTTTAAATTGTGGTACGCCACTTATGGATACATTCTGCCAGCATTGTGGGCAGAAGGATATTCCTCAACGCCAGACATTAGGAGAACTCTGGACCAATTTCATTTCTTCTTTTTGGAGTTATGAAGGAAAATTTTTCCTTACTACTAAATATCTCATTACCAGGCCTGGCTTTCTTGCTATTGAATATAACAAAGGCAAACGAGAGAGTTTTTATCACCCGGCCAGGATGTATGTGTTTATCAGCTTTATTTTTTTCCTTCTCTTTTTTTCATTTACAGATACTGATAAAAAAATTTCAGCTGCCGATAAGAAAACTACAAAGGAAAAAGTAGAGGAAGTAAATAAGGAGTTAAAAAAAGCAAAAATTGATTCCATTCTTCGTGCTGTTGGGCAAGATTCTATTGCCAAAAAAATTACCGCTTCTTCAGACTCAATAAAATCTCGGTCGAAGAAAAATAATGGAATGAATTTTAACTTTAGTGACGTCAAGTATGCAACATCTAAAGAATATGATTCACTTCAAAAGCTCAAACCCGAAAAAGATCGGGATAGTTGGATGAAGAGAATTATAACCTCCAGATCTATTGAATTGAACAACAGATATAAGAATGATGGAAACAAATTTGGTAAAGACTTTGTCAAAGCATTCTTAGAGAATTTTTCTAAAATTCTTTTTTATTTGCTGCCAATTTTTGCACTATTATTA
>JANXRR010000526.1 GCA_025356795.1 Bacteroidia bacterium | reverse complement strand
TTCATTTGTTGTTCCAATATACCTTACATAATTTTTATCATCAAACTTTTCGTAGCGGGCTCCTATGCCAACCATGTCGCTAATTGCGTAGTTAGAATAAATGGCTACACCACCCCAGCTTGGACTTGTTGAACCGTAGGTTGCAACAATATCCGCTTTATCTGCCCCCGATGCGTTGAATGTATAAAATCCATAGGCCGCATTTAGTCCTAAATAGAATTTAGGCGTGATTTGATAACCAGTTGTTAGGTCAAATAGATCACGTGTGTAATTTTCTAAGTAGGGTTTATTGCTGCCAATGGCTGTTGTGGTAAGATAAGTATCATCACCAAATCCACCTATGTAGTTTAAGTAGATATTAAATCCATCTACAGGCTTTAAGTAAAATTGACCAACAAATGACTTTTGATTATTGTTATCCACCAAATTATCCCAATTGTTTACTAAACCAGCCATAAAAGTAACTTTATCGCTGAAAGCATAAGTTGCTTTAAAGCCCACATGGTAGAAGGGGCCGTTATTGAAAAGGTTGGATAATGAATAGTGATAGTTAACAGGAGCATCAATAACTTCGTAGCCAATGTGAGTTCCAAATTGCCCTACTGTGAAACTTAATTTATCGGTTGCTTTATAAGTAAAGTAAGCTTGCTTGATAGCTGCCGAAGTACCATACAACTGCCCAATATAGTTAGTGCTTGATCTCCATAGATTTGTTGTGCCGATGGTATTACCAAAGTTTCCTAATTCTGCATTTGGCCCAAAAGTTAAGTCAATTACTAAATCTGACTTTTTATCTGAGTAGGCAAACTTCGTTTGTACCAATCCTAAAGCAAATTGATTATCTAATCTATCGAAGGCTCTCCCTGCTGGATAGCCTCCATTTATTGATGGACTTCCCAGAAGGGTATGCGATTGCGGTGCGTTAAATGCATGTAAAATGTAGGAATCTATATATCCTGATATTGTTACCTTAGGTTTTTCTTCGGCTGGAGCCGGTGCATCTTGAGCGAAACTGTTAAGAGCAATCAAGGAAAGTGATAAAATGAATAGACTTGTTTTATGGATTTTCATATTTTTATAGATGTTTTATGGTGAAACATTAAGCTAAAGCTATCCCAGTGGGTATCTCACACCCACTGGAATGCTTTGGTGAATTATTATTTAAGCTTTCGCGACTTCTCCATGCTGACTTAAATCTGAACCAATCTCCTGTTCTTCGGCACTTACTTTTAGAGGCGAAATCAAGTCGGTAATTTTAAGAAGTAGAAGCGATCCAAAGAAGGCAAAAGCGATGACAACAACAAGGGCAATTAAATGAGCCTTGAAAAGTGTTGTTTCTCTAAAAAACAATCCGTTTCCGGTAGTATTAGCGCTGTTCACAGCGGTGTTAGCAAGAAAGGCAGTCATCAGCATACCAACAGCTCCACCCACACCATGACATGGGAACACATCCAGGGTATCTTCCAATGCAGTAGTAGATTTCCAATGTACTACAATGTTACTAACCAATGAGGCAACCGTACCAATGAAAATAGCAGAAGGTATGGTAACAAAACCAGCAGCCGGAGTAATGGCTACTAACCCTACCACTGCGCCAATACAAAACCCTAAAGCTGAAGGTTTTTTGCCTCTGGCTGAATCAAATAGTACCCAGCATAACCCAGCAGCAGCCGAAGCTGTATTAGTAGTAGCAAAAGCAGTGGCGGCAAGAACACCAGCAGATAAAGCACTACCTGCATTAAAACCAAACCAACCGAACCAAAGAAGGCCTGTTCCTAACAATACGAAAGGAATATTTGCGGGAGCGATCGATTTTTTAACAGATTTATTCCTTAAATAAATGGAAGCGGCCAAGGCGGCAAATCCTGCGGACATGTGAACCACGGTTCCGCCAGCGAAATCAAGTACCCCTAGTTTGAATAGGAAGCCATCAGGATGCCACGTCCAATGAGCTAGCGGAGCGTAAATTAGTAACGAGAAAAGGATAAGAAAAAGAACGTATGATTTAAAGTTGATACGTTCAGCAAACGTACCAGTAATAAGTGCTGGGGTAATAATTGCAAATTTAAGCTGGAAAAAAGCGAATAACACCAGCGGAATAGTGGGAGCTAAAGACCAAGGTTTTCCATCCAATACATTTTTAAACATGAAGAAGGTAGTAGGATCGCCTACAACGCCTCCAATTGAATCGCCAAAGGCCAAACTGAATCCAACAACTATCCAAATAATACTAATTACACCCATTGCTATAAAGCTTTGAAGCATGGTGGAAATAATGTTTTTTGTATCAATCATACCCCCATAGAAGTATGCCAATCCTGGGGTCATTAATAATACAAGTGCGGTAGCGGTGAGCATCCAAGCAACGTCTCCTGAATTTATCCCTTCCGTGACTAAAGTACTGGGCACAGCAGGCTGAAAGACCGCCAAAAGACTGACAGCGAAAAGGAGGATTAATGGGAAAATTGATTTTTTCATAGTAAGTGTTAGGTTAAGGATTAAAGAACTTTCTGATCTGGTTTTGACAAAAATCATAACATTGGGTTAATTTTTAACCTAAAATCTAAAATAAATTACCGAATCCGATTGAAATAGGTTGTATTTAAGCATTGTGAAAGAATTTTATTAGGCCTTTTTAGTGTTTACGCTATTTTTTTAAATGTAAACGCCTTTTTTACAAAATAAACGTAGCACCCAAACTGATTCTTTTAAGTCCAATTCTTCAACCCCTTCACGAAGTCCGCTATTTTGTATAATCACCAAAAACTTATTCTCAGCTTTGAACCGGATAACGTGAGTTGATTTTTATTTCTATTAAATAGGCCAAAATTTTTGCCAATCTTTCATGTGAGGAAGTGGAGAGTAAAATATCCTTAGACACTGGTTTTTTTTTTAGCTTTGCACCCTATTTCCTGGTCTCGTAGTTCAACGGATAGAATAGAAGTTTCCTAAACTTTTGATCCCAGTTCGATTCTGGGCGAGACTACTTTTAGCTTTTATAGGAATAATTGGCTTTTTTATTACTTTAACCAAGCTGAATCAGCATTCCTTAGTAATCACCTTCAAGAAGAAAAAATCCTATCTCAACTGCAATAAACCTTACCTTAAGATTACATTTATTGATACATGTGGGATGAAAGCCAAAATATAACCCGTAAAAGATTTCTAAAGACTTCCCTCGCTATTGCTGGTGTTGGCTTAGGTGGGTTTTCTTCGTTTGTTTCAAGTCGAGGTAAAAATATTCCAGCTATTGGACTTTGCGGATCGTGGGAAAGTAGTGCTATGGCACAACAAGCAGGCTGCTCATACATAGAAGAAGGCGTGGCGAAAATTTTAATGCCAACGAAGTCAGATTCTGAATTTAGAAAACAGTTTGAACTTTTATCTAGCACTCAGCCGCTGAAGGTAAGATCGTTCATCGTTTTTATACCGGGCGAAATGCCTTTGGTTGGCGATCATGCAAATCATGAAGAAGTAATCAAGTATGCCGCCATTGCTTTTCAGCGAGCTCAGTTGATCGGAGCTACAACTATTGTGTTAGGAAGTGGTCGTGCAAGAAAAATCCCCGATGGGTTTGAAAAAGCAAAAGCAAAGGAACAATTCGTGTCCATTTGCGCTTTAATGGCTTCTTTGGCTGCCAAGAGTAACTTAACTATTGCAGTAGAGCAGCTCAATCAAAGTGAAACTAATTTTATTAACACTCTGCAGGAGGCTGCTGAAATTGTTGAAGCCGTGCAGCACCCTAACCTTAAAATGATGTGCGATATTTATCATGCCCTTCGTGAAAATGATGCCGCCAGTGAAATCATAAAGTATAAGCAACATTTAGTTCATTGTCACATTGCAGAGAAAAATGAACGCACACCTCCCGGAACAAAGGGAGATGATTTCACGCCTTACTTTAAAGCCCTGAAGAAAATCAATTACTCAGGAGGTATTTCTTTGGAGTGCCGATGGAGTAATTTAGAAGCTGAAATTGTAAAGGCTGTTGCTGTTGTGAAAGAACAGTATGCCAATGCATGAATTTATGAATGAATCGATTTCTCAACTCAATGGGAGATTAAGTCACAGTTTGTAATCGAGCAGCCATCAATTCCCCTAAGAAGCCGCTATAATTGAATACCTTTTGCTTAATCTACTATTTCACTAATTGGTTGCCCTGTGCAACCATTAGGGAATTTTATTTTTAACAACACCGAAAGTGTAGGAGCAATGTCAGTAATTGTATGGTAGGTGCTGGTGAAACCCTTCTTAATGCCAAAACCATA
>JANXRR010000518.1 GCA_025356795.1 Bacteroidia bacterium | reverse complement strand
CGTGTAAAGAAACTATACATGATGATTTGCCCTTTCGGTGCGTCAACTGTGCGGTTGGTTCCTATAATTTGCGAGCCTCTCAGGCGAACGAAGTGGCCTCCACGGAGTGAGTCCGCGAGAAGGAGGTAGGGTGTGAGCAAGGAGCGCGATTGAGGCACGAAAGAGCGCGGGAGCGAGCTATGAGTGGAGTGAGGCACGAACGAAACGAACAAGGGCTGGCGTGATTTTTTGCTTTGTGCGGTTGGTTGTTGAAAGGAGTAGGAAGTGTGTCGGCCAACAATGGGAGGGTGCAAAAAGCATGACAGCCCGCAGCCCGGACGACAAGCGCAGGCGAGCACAACTGGGGCAGCGGGTGGACTGCAGCTTGCTGAGTGAAAGAGGAAATGAACGAAACGGAATGGAGTGGAATGAGCCTTGCGTTGGGAGCGAGTGACGTTTGTGGTTATGTGAGTTGAATGGTGTGATGGATCATAACCCAAACTTAAACAAGCTTGTGTGGGTAGCGAATGGAACGTAATGAGTGCAGTGAATGACGAATGAACGAAGCGGGATGCAGGACACAGGAGCTGCCGTGACGAATGCCGCAGCCAAAGCAAAGGGGCATGACAGCATGTGACCCCGGCCTAATGCCGGGGCGAACAGTTGGTGCTGCTTGTGCGGTTGGATGTGTGAAAGCAGCAGCATGGACTGTGAGTGCTGGCGTGACCTTTTGCGGCAAGGCATGAGGAACACCATTTAACCTAAGGAGTGATCGGGGTTAGCCAGCATTCTTAGTTACTCCAATTTTCTAAAAATTTTAGCTTCTTCATTAATTAAATTGAATTTGTTGCTATCATTTAAATGCCCCATCGTGTCGAAAAAACCAATAATAAATAGGCCTTTCGGTTTTAGTGCGTTATAAAACTTTTCGAGCAAATTTTCTTTGGCTTTAGAATCAAAATAGATCATCACATTTCGGCAAAATATTATATCGAACATGCCAGGTGATGGTGGCAAATCTGTAATCAAATTCTGGTAAGAATATTTTGAATGGCTGGTTAAAGAAAGATCCATCTTGCAATCAGAGGATTCGCGCGTGTAGTATTGAGCAAAATCAGAAAATGCATTAAACTGCTTATAATTATTTTCATTCTCAATCATTTTAATTTTATGATAGATGCCGCTTTGAGCAGTCGCAATAGCATCCTGATTAAAATCAGTTGCTACAGCCTTTACCTTATGTATTAAATTAACCTCCTTCAAAACAATTCCCATCGTAAATACTTCTTCGCCTGTGGAACAACCAGCATGCCAAATATCTATATTGGCTTTCTGATTGAATTCATTTCTCAATAGTGATTTAATATTCTTCCACAGAATAGGATCGCGGAACATGGATGTCATGCCTACACTAATTTCGTTCATGAAGGTGAACACAAACTTAGGGTCGCGCAAAAATTTCACCCATAGATTATGAACCGATTCAAGTTCAAAATTATTGATAACACGGATGATTCTTCTTTTAAGGGATTTAGGCTCATAGCAAGTAAAATCAATTCCGTATCGTGTTAGTATACTCTGAGTAAGGCTCTGCAACTCAAAGTCAGTTACGTCAATAGCATCTGCCATTTTATAAAGCTACTAAAACAGAAACATCCTCTTCAATTTCCTTTACAAAAAGAATGATAATGCGAGCTATCTCTTCTTCTAAATTTCTAGCGATGGAGACGCTTACTTCGTAGGTAACTACTCGGTCTTTCAATGAAATTGGTAGCTTCATGTTTATAAAATCCTGTTCGATTATTTCTTTGCTTTTCTTTTTCCATGTAGCATGATAATAGTTATCGATGAAATCTAGTAAAGATTTAGACCGAAGCTCCATTCTGCTTAACCCAAATAGCTTAAGGAATTTTTCATTGGCCGTTTTACACATATACTTGTTATCCAATTCCAATACCGGTAAGGTGCATTTCAGTGCCTGAACCATTTTGTTCATATCGTTCTGCTTCTCTTTTTCCTGTGTTGTAAATTGAGCAAACATCATTATCTTCTCAGGTACAGCGCCCTGTATAATAATTGGATTAAAAGTTCCTGTTAACCACAATTTCTTCCCAGCCTTATCTTTCAATTTAAACTCACCCGAAAAAAACTTTCCTAGCTTCAAATTTTCCCACATCATTGTCATTGCCGAATCTTCGTCAATAAAATCTGCGAAACTTTTGCCTTCTACTTCGCTCGCTTTGAAACCCATTACCTTTAAGAAGATATCATTAGCACCCTTCACTCTACTATCCAATGTAAATTCAGCAGATGCAATAGTATTATTTATTCCGACCAAGTAACTGTTCAATTCGGCTTGTTTCAATTCTGCTTCGCGTTCGAGTCTTTTTTCATTTGTTACGTCTGTTCCAAATTCGATAATCTTTTCAAGTTGACCGTTAATATTTAGAACTGGGTAGTCCATTAATTTCATCAAATGAACTTTACCTCGGTTATCATAACGAGTAAAAACGCCACTTTGTAAACCCTCTTGATCGATCGCGTTAAGCAACTTAGCAAAAACGTGTTCCTTACGACTTAGAATAGAGTAGTATTGACCTACTATTTCTTCACGTTGATATCCAAGAATCTCCAAGTAATTTTCATTTGCTTCTAAAATCAATCCGTTTTTATCTAGTTCAATTATTGCATTTGAACGACCTAGCGCCAGCATCTTTTGATGGAAGTCTAACGACTTAATTTTTGTGTAAGTAATGTCTGCTTGGATGGAGATATACTTGACGATTACTCCAGATTCGTCTTTAACTGGATTGATAGCTAAAGACACCCAATACTCTTCACCATCTTTATTGTAGTTCAGTATTTCTTCGTAAACAGATGCT
>JANXRR010000515.1 GCA_025356795.1 Bacteroidia bacterium | reverse complement strand
CAAGCTTAAGGCAATTGCCTCAAGCTTGTAGCACGCTTACACTTACCTGTTCACAACAAAAGTAAGCACGGGGCGCTTTGAGTGGCTCACTACTTCTTCTGCTACGCTGCCGGCAATTACGTGTGCAAAGCCAGTTCTGCCATGTGTGGCCATGGCAATCATATCGGCATTTACAAAATCAGCAAAACGAACAATGCCTTCTTCTGTGGAGAAATCATTGTAGATGTTGATGGTGAAGTTTTTCAATTGGAGTTTCCTCGCAAACTTCTCCATGTATTCCCTTACCACCTGATCTTTTTGGAAGTCGGACGGAGTATTGATTCTTACCAAGTGAATGGTAGAGCCGTAAATCTGTTGAGCACGCTTTACAATGCGTGAGAATACTTCTTCATCGCCAGCCATTGAGGTTGCATAAACAATGTTTTTAAAATCACTTTTGGATGGCTTCTTTTGAACGGTAAGCACAGGTACTTTTGAATGACGCACAACGCGTTCAGTGTTGGTGCCAATAATCATTTCTGAAACAGAGTTTGTCCCCTTCGTGCCCATGATTACTAAATCAACTTTTTGTTCGGATATGATCGTTGTCATTCCGTGAAAAGCATTTCCTACACGCAAGCACCCTTCTAACTTCACATCCTTATATTTTGGGTCAAGCACTAATTTTTCAAGTTGCTTCTTAGACTTTTCAATTAGCTTGTAAGTAAAAAGTCTGTCTTCCCAATCATCTATATTGATCTGGCCTTCTGCATTGAAGGAACTGTTGCCGGGTTCTTCCACAACATGAAGAAGAATAATTTCTGACCCTGCTTTTTTTGCAATGTCGAAGGCGGTGTCTAATGCTGTAATGGAGGTTTTAGAGAAGTCTACTGGGACTAATATTTTTTTCATAATTGCTAAGTTATTGTTCTGTAAATATAGACAATGAGCATTAATGTTGGAAGGTGCATGTGATGAACTAAATCACCATCAAGTCTGACAAAAATCAGCTACTCGTTTTTAAAGTAAAGATCCCACACCAAAGAGAACCACAAACAGCAAGGTAGATAATGCCATCTGTTTTAAATACGGATCAAGTTCTGTTGATGGTTTTTTGGAAACGGCATTACCTATTTTAACTAATAAGGGGATGGTTATCAAAAACAGAAATTGAAAAATTGTATGGTAATTGAGAATGGAGTAAATCAATGTTGAGGCGAATCCTCCAATCAATAAAAACCAATGATAAATGGCAGCTTTGTTTTTGCCGATGCGAACAGGAATTGAATTCTTTCCAGCTTTTTTATCAGATTCAATGTCCCTCACATTGTTGATATTAAGCACGCCAACTGAGAATAACCCACAGGTAAGGGCTGGTAAAATAAGCTGAAGGGAAAAAGTTTTCGTAAATAAATAGTTGGATCCCATTACACCCACAAGTCCAAAAAAAATCAACACAGAAATATCGCCCAAGCCAGCGTAGCCGTAAGGTCGCTTGCCCACGGTATAGGCAATGGCTGCTATGATCGAGAATACTCCCAAGCCTAGGAAAACGAGAAGCAATTGATAATTAACTCCAAATGAAACCAGTAAAAGCGATATGCCGCTCATCAAGCATAAAATCACAAATAGAATTACTGCACGCTTCATTGCTTGCGCTGAAATGGCGCCACTTTGTACCGCCCTCATAGGCCCTTTGCGGCCATCGTGGTCTGCACCATTTATGCTGTCGCCATAATCGTTGGCCAAATTGGAAAGTATTTGAAGCAAGATGGTGGTAAGGCAACACAAGAAGAAAATCAGGCCGTTAAATTTCCCATCGGCAGCAGCCAAAAAGCCTCCCATAGCAATGCTGGAAAGTGCCAGTGGAAGTGTGCGAAGGCGAAAAGCCGAAAGCCAAATTTTTACAGAATTAGACATGAGTAGCAAGTATTAATACATAAGAACCTACAATCTTAGAGCTATCAAGCTTTAGGTAACGGGCATCAGCTCGAAACCTTCACCTCAGGGTTCACAACTATTTCAGGGCATCCACAATTTTAGCATCCAACGGATTTACTTTTGATGGATAGAAACCTATCATTTTTCCTTCGGGGCTTATTAAATATTTGCAGAAGTTCCAAGAAGGCGTTTCGCCACTTTTAGAGGCTAGCCATTTATAAATCGGAGCTTGGTTGCGACCCTTCACCGAAACCTTTTCAAACATCTGGAATTTTACGCCATAATTCCGTTCGCAGAAGGTGGCTATTTCTGCACTTGAACCGGGCTCTTGCCATAAAAAGTTATTGGCTGGGAAGCCCAACACTTTTACTCTATCGCCAAACTGTTCGTGCAGCTTTTCAAGATCGGCATATTGCGGGGTGAAGCCGCACTTGGAGGCCGTGTTCACAATCAACAAATACGTGCCTTTGTATTGAGCAAAATCAATTTCTTTGCCATCGAGCGATTTTACTTTAAAATCAAAAATAGAAGCATCGGCCTCATGAGCCGATGCTTGTGATATAACTAAATCTGTAAACATGTTGATGGCGAAAAAGCCGATGAGTAAAATGCCAATAATGACAGCGAATCGCTTCACTAATTTAATTCGCTTGTGATTTGCGCATCCAACGGATTTATTTTTGATGGATAGAATTTAACAGTGCCATCTGCCTTTACCAAGTACTTGCAGAAATTCCAAGTTGGCTCCTGACCTGTTTTTTCTTTTAACCAAGCATACAAAGCATGTTGGTCGGCTCCTTTTACCGAAACCTTTTCAAACATCTGGAAAGTAACGCCATAATTCTTTTTGCAAAAACCCGAGATGGTTTCGTTTGAGCCAGGCTCTTGACCACCAAAGTTATTGGCAGGAAAGCCCAAGATGGTGACTTTACTTCCAAATTGGTCATTCAGTTTTTGCAAGTCGGCATATTGGGGGGTGTAGCCACATGCCGAAGCCGTGTTTACAATCAATACATTTTTGCCTTTAAATTGCGAGAAATCAATGGCCTTGCCATCAATGGCGTTTACCTTGAAATCGTACAAAGAACCTGCTGCTGTTGTCATAAGTAAGAATGTGATTGCGAATAGTGTTTTCATAATGAATGCTTATTTTATAAGTAAAACAACATTAAATTAAAATTGTTCCCTAATTAAAAGTGTGGAACGGTGAGTAACTGAAAAACAGGTTGATTTTTAATTGATAAGCTATGGCCAGTGGTTCAACATTTTAATTTGTGCTGCCCTTGCCGCCCCGTGCTTGTATAAGGCGGTCGTAGTTGCCATGTATAAGCTCGAGCTCGTCAAGCAGTTTTTGCTGCGGCTCGGTAGGTGCCAGGGTTTGCATGGAGTCTAGGTATTTAAGCACCACTTTATAGCTTGTGGTAAAATCCTTACGGGCTATTTTTGTGGGAACGTCAATTTTTTTGACAGCATTTTCTTCATTGCGCTGCATAAACACCTCCACAAAGGCATCGTTGGCGGCTTTCAGTTCGGCCACCCATTCTGTTAAATTAAAGGCCACTAGGGCAGCGGCCAGTTTTTCTTCATTTTTAAAGTCCTCCAGCAAATTGCGCAGCGTTTCCGATTCCAACTGATAGTTAAGTATGGCAATGTTATCGCCATACTTGGCCATGGCGCGCAGCAG
>JANXRR010000514.1 GCA_025356795.1 Bacteroidia bacterium | reverse complement strand
AGTGTAAATGAACCTACTCTAGTACATTGCTGATGGACTTCGGATCGATGCGGTGTACATAGAAGATGAGAGTGCAGCTATGCTAAGTTACTTATCTGGTTTTCGCTTTACTAAAGGGCAGGTATTCGGGTTCAAAGGATAAGTAGAAGAAAATCCCAACCTGATTGAAATTTCCATTATTGAAAATGAGTGGAGTACTAAGGCCAGGCACGATTTGCATTCGTGGGTGGTCAATGGCAAACCTAAAGCCTGGATTTAAAGTCAAGAAATTCTTATGATCAATTGTTCCGTCAGGTTTTATTTCCTGGGTAAAATTGGAAATATATTCCAATAGCCAATTGAATTTTCTTTTTTGATACCAGATAATACTTGCGCCAATATTGCTATGCTGAAGATTTGGTTCATAGTTAAGCACACTGCCATTCAGATTCGAATCATACCTATTAGCATTGGAGATAATCGTTGTTCCGATGTTGACATTAGCGATTAGCTTATGTGAAATTCTTTTGGTGACGGACAAACTAAATTGTCCTCCAATACCACCTGCTCCGCTTCCTGCTTTAGCATTTCCTGTTGGTAAGATAAGTGTAAAACCAGGAACAACCATTAGCTTCTCTTTTTTGCCCGAAAGCATATAATGATAGCCAATACTTACATCGCCAAAGCCACCCGTGCTTCCATTTATTTTTGGATTGAAAACATGGTAGTACAATGTGTAGTTCAGTTGATGCCGCAAGTGCGTGATGGGTATTTCTTGTGTGAAACTATAAACAAAGTTGCCGCTTCGTAAATTGTCATAATAGAAATTAGAAATGTGTTGTAATATTCCTTTTTCTTGGTTGATAGCTTCTTCAATCAAAAATGAGTTGTCTTCAAAAGCAGGTTGACCGTAATATAGATAGCTACCTTTTTTAGGGATTTCACTTATCGGTGCAAATTGACCTAATGCTACTCTGGTCGTAAAAGAAAAAAGGATCAGGCAGTAAGTTCGCATCTCCTAATGTAAATATTATTACCAAAGATGAAAAAGAAGTGATCACATCAAGGCTAATAATATTTTCAATCTTCTTCAATAAGCTGTTTCTTCTTGCTTTCTATTACCCTTCCTATTTTATAGCTGAAGCTCGCTTTGATAACAAAGTTGTAAAGAGTGTTGGTGGAATTTTGTTTTAGATATGGCGAATCCAAATTAGCATGCACTTGATAAGCTGGTGTTGCAAAATTATCCACACCTAAGCTGATCGATCCATTTTTTCCTAGGATGTTTTTCTTTACACTAACACTATGATTGATTGGATTGGTTCTGTATCCTTGAAGGTTGTAATTTTTCCCTTGAAGGAAAGTAAAGAATTGAACGCTCCATTCTTTAGTAAAATTATATGTGCCAAATAGCCTAAAGTTCGGAGTAATACCACTATTGGTGGCGTTTAGTATTGGATCGGATACATTGTTCCTTAAGATGCGATAGAAGATATCTGTGCCTCCATTGAGTGTGAATTGATCGTTTATAGGAATACTTGCAAAAATAGAAAGTCCATAGTTCTCTTCAGAGCCGATATTTTGAGCAATTGCAAAAATAGTATCGTTACGAACGACTCTGGCAGGTTGAATATCGTTGGAATTGTAACGCACGTAAGTTGAGAAATTCAACGTGGCATTTTTGATATTGGTGCGATATGAAATTTCGTAGTTATCAGCATACTCTGGTTTTAAGTATGGATTGCCTTGCGACACATTTTTCGAATTTGAACCCTGAATGTTAGGGTTGAGATCGCGCAAGCCAGGCCGCTGAATTCTTCTGTTAAAAGAAGCTTTAATCATTTTACCATCTTTTAGTTTTTTAGAAAAATTAATGCTAGGAACTAATGTTCCGTAAGACGGAATTACAATATCGGGTTGGCCATTGAAATGAGCGTTTATATCTGTGTATTCATAGCGGGCACCGCCTTTTAATGTATATGATTTTAATTTGATAGTATAGGCCAAATAACCCGCTGAGATGGATTGGTTATAGTTGAAGCCATTGGGTTTGCGTGTGGCATCAATGGTATATTCTCCAGCATCTCCGCTTGCTAAGTAATAGGAGTAATCACTAATTACTTTGCGGACTGTAGTCTTAGCACCAAATTCAAGCAGTTGATCTTCTTTGATGGGCTCTTGGTAGTCGACTTGAAAAATAATTTCTTGAGTGCTTCCAGGATTATCATTTTTATTTCGCTTCAATGTCGTTAAATCATTAATCTGTAACGTATTGATTACATACCCATTTGTTTGGTTGTTTTTACTTATGATTCCCAAAAAATTAAGCTCCCTTTCTTTCTTCTCGAATTTTCTGGTGTAGGTTAATGATGCATCATAGTTATCGCCAATACTGGTTGTTTTTATATTTTGAAGCGTTTCGGTAATTGAGGCCGGCTTTAAGGTGGTAGTTAACAATTGATCTTGAAACGAATTTTGACTTTGATGTCCGAATCTTGCATTGGCAGTAAGTGAATTATTTTTATTAATATCATAATCCCATCCTAGTGTGTAGGTTCCATTCGTACCATCATTATGGGTGTGTGCCTGTTGCATGTTGAGCGTAGTGACATTGTCAGAGTAAGTTGTTTGTTGATTGGAGAAATCGCCCACGACATTATACATTTCCCTATAAAAGCTTCCCAATGAAAAACCCATTTTACCTTTGCGATAAGTGGCATTAGCGCCAATGTTAGAACCTCTTGTTCCCAACGTAAGGTCTGTACTTAAGAAAACTCCTTCCAACGTATTTTTCTTCAATACTATGTTGATAATACCTGCCGAGCCTTCCGCATCATACTTAGAGGAAGGAGAGGTGATCACTTCAACAGTTTTCACAAGGTCTGCAGGTATCTGTTTAAGTGCATCGGCCACGCTATTGGCGGAAATTGTTGAAGGCTTGTTGTTGATTAACACCTTTATGTTTTGGCTCCCCCGTAAGGATACATTACCATCTGTATCTACCGAAAGCATGGGAACTCTTTTTAATACATCGGTAGCATCACCTCCTTTGGTGGTGGCATCTTGTTCTGCATTGTAGATGGTTCGATCAACTTTTTCTTCGACTAAGGTTTTCTCACCCTGAACTACCACTTCTTTAAGCATTTTCACCGATGGCCCAATGGTAATCGCTCCTAGGTTTGCATCTTTTTCTGAAAGTAGAATTTCTATTTTTTTTGTTCGAAAGCCAACGAATGAAATAACTACCTGATAGGTTCCTTTACTTGCTTTGGCAATAGAAAACTTTCCCTCCAGGTCACACATGGCACCATTTACAGGTTTATTAGTGGCAGGATCGATTAGTGATACATTAGCAAACTCCACTGGTTTGTTGGTGAGTGAATCTAGTACTATGCCTGAGATTACTCCGCCTCTTATAGATTTTTGCGAAAAAGAATTGGTAACGGTAATTGCAGCAACTATAAAGGATAACAGAAAGTTTTTTTTCATTTCCGAATGTTTACGATTAGACAAATTGCTTTGCCGATTTATTCCATGATAGCAATAACAAAAATCAATGATTAGTTTCGCTTGTAGAGTAGCCTCATGAAAGTGGGAAGAACTAACAATAATAAGGGCAATCCTGCCAAAAATCCACCGATAACTGCAACAGCCAACGGTTGCTGCATTTGCGCACCCAAGCCTATGCCCAAAGCCAATGGCATCAACGCAAGTATAGTGCCTATAGCAGTCATAAGCTTGGGGCGAATTCGTAGGGAAATCGCATAGTTAATAGATTGATCCACATCGCCCGATACCCGCATGTTTTGCCTAAACTGATTGACTGTGAAAATTGCGTTCTCCGCAATAATGCCCACAATCATAATAATACCTGTGTAACTGCTTACATTTAAAGGGATGCCAACAATGTATAAGGCCAATATGCAGCCACTAATGGCAGTTACAGATAGCAGCAGCAGAAGTATGGATATTCTCCATTCTTTAAATAAAAACATCATAACACCAAAAACAAAGAGCGTAGCCATGGCAAGTATAGTGAGCAGTTCTTTAAACGATTGCTGTTGCTCAGCATAGGCTCCTCCATATTCAATGGCATAGCCTTGCGGAAGTGCCAACTCCGAAGTCAGCTTCTTTTGAATGTCTTTGATGGCACTTCCTAAATCTCTATTTTCTAAACGCGCTGTTAAAATTACCGCTGATTTGAGATCCTCTCTTCTGTATTCAATTTCACCAGGAATAATTTTTACATCGCAAAAAAATGAAAGCGGTCTTGTTGTTCCATCTGGTAAAAAAATTAATTGTCGCTTTAATAGTTCAAGATCATTATCTGCAAAGTTGGTGAAGCGCAATAAGATTCTTCTCATCTGTTCACCATCCTGCAGTTGCCCAATTTGCAGACCACCCGTCATGGCGGCTTGAAAAGGAGAAGGTGTTGCTACATTTGCATTTAGCCCTAATGGAACGCCAGCTGTATACACCGTTAATTGTGTTTGAAAATCGGATAATGCGATCTTATACAAGCTTAGCTTTTCTTGATTGGGTAGAAAAATGATTGAAGGCCCTGCGGTAACCAAACCACTGTTTATATCTGCTATCCCTGGTATTTGTTGAAGAAGTGTATCTGCTTTGCCAGCAAAACTTTTGAGTATTGAATAATCGTCTCCCAAAATTTTTATTTGAATAGGTTGTGGTGTGCTCATCAAATCGCCTAGCAAATCAGCAATGCGCTGCCCAAAAGAAATCTCTTCCATGGCAACCACGTTAGCTTCTATCTCTCTTCTTAGTTCGTTGATTACCTCATCCGTTGTTTTAGTTCTATTCTGTTTTAGTTGGATAGAATAATCACCAATGTTAGACGGATCACTTTTGAACGCCATGTGTATACCTGTTCTTCTAGAATAGGATTCAACATCAGGATGGGCATCCACAATCTTTTCAATTTCTTTACATATCGCATCAGTTTCTTCCAATGAAGTGCCCGCTGGCGAAATATAATCTAGCACAATTGTGCCCTCATCTAACTCCGGCAAAAATCCTGTTTCCAGTTTATTAGAGGCCCACCAGGAGGAAGTTATTAAACCAACTAATACCAAAACTGCAATGGTTGGTTTATTGAAAAACCA
>JANXRR010000509.1 GCA_025356795.1 Bacteroidia bacterium | reverse complement strand
CAATTATTTCACACGATTTGCGATCCCCTATTAATTCATTATCTGCTATTTTAGCTCTCATGGAGAATAAAAGTCTAAACGGAGAAGAATTCAATAGGCTTGCAAAAGAATTGAGATTACAATTTAACAATACCAAAACATTGATCAACAATTTACTTGACTGGGCACTCATGCAAATGGATAAGGTTAAGATTCAGGCAACGAAAATTAATCTCTACGAACTAGCCAACGAAAATTATAAGCTATTGAGCACACTTCACCTAAAAGAGATAAGTTTTGCCAACTCTATAAATGTTAGCCATGTTGGTTACGCAGATGCCAATATGATTAATTTAGTTTTTCGTAATCTCATTATGAATGCACTAAAATTTACAGATAACGGTGGTACCATTTCGGCAGATTCAATAGATAAAGGAAACCATTATCAAATCTGCATAAGTGATAATGGTGTGGGCATTAGTGAAGATGCCCAAAAACTAATCTTCGAAAAAACAGTTGGCTACAGTACACGAGGAACCGCCAATGAAAAAGGCACTGGACTAGGACTTATTCTTTGCAAAGAGTTTGTAGAAAGAAATGGCGGCAAAATATGGGTAGAAAGTAATGTCGGGCTAGGAAGCAAATTCTATTTTACGATAATCAAACCTGCAGCCTAAGTAAATTAAAAATCTAATTCCCTAGGAGTTTAAAAAGCTCATCAAGATTAGGGGTAATTACAATCTCCGTTCTTCTGTTCTTTTGTTTATTTTGTGGAGAATCATTTGTTTGAAGAGGAGAAAACTCTCCCTTGCCAGCAGGTACAACTTGGCTCGGTAACACCCCAGCTTTAGTTAAGATTCGAGTAATAGAAGTTGCTCGCAATACACTTAAATCCCAGTTGTCTTGCAAATATTCGGATTTTTTTGAGATAGGAACATTATCTGTATGACCTTCCACCATTATTTGAATATCCTTTTGATCTTTTATCGCCTTGGCCAATTGTTGAATTGCTACTACACCTTTTTTATCAACATCAATACTGCCCGAACTAAAAAGAAGTTGTTCGGCCAACGAAACATAGACTTTCCCATTCTTAATTTTCACTGTCAAATCACTTTCTTTAAAGTTCAAGAGCGAATTACTTATCCTGTTTTTCAAATCTGTTACCGCTTTATCCTTATCCGACAAAACCTGTTCAAGCTCTTTAACTTTCTTTTCTCGTTCTATTAAGTTATAGTTAAGCGAATCATTTTCCTTACGGGTTTTATCCAAATTCTCTTGAATAGCCATCAGTTGCTCCTTTTGTTGGGTTACATCCCGATTCAATTTTCCACTACTATTCAAAAGGTTTTTATAAATAGAATTCAACTGATCATGTTCTTTTGATAGCGCATTCAGTTTCTTACTCGTTGCTTTTGTGCCAGAGACAAGATCAGCAGTATCTTGTTTCAACTTACTAATACTGCCGCTCAGGTTTCCAATATTTAGGTTAGCACTATCAAGTTGTTTGTTCTTTTGTACTACTTCTCCATCCGCTTTTATTTTTTGTGCCAGCATATCATCAAACTTCTTTTTTGACACAATGCAAGAACCCAACACAAAAGGCAAAATAAGAAGTACAATAATTAACTTTTTCATTTTTTATATCGCTAAAAATAATTGAACAAATTTATCCTTATTTCATTGGAAGGCAATAGGGCCCGCTATCATTCATAAGAGGACTCTTGCGAAAGAATTGATCCTTACAAGAGCATTCCTTTAGAAAAGTTAAGCGGATATCAAGAGTTAGCAAACCTAGCGGAATACTTACTCTTCCATTTCTGAGAGCATACATTAATGGAGAGGTTATTACCATTGACTTAGGGGAATAGCTTGGTGGAATTCCGTCATTTAGACGATATAGCATTGAACGTGGGATAATTTCGAGAAAACTAGGGGCGTTAAAATCTGAATGCTAAATCGACAGTCCCATAGATATGGTCAATGCCTCCTTCAACTTCTTTGCTTAGATGGGTAATGCTA
>JANXRR010000474.1 GCA_025356795.1 Bacteroidia bacterium | reverse complement strand
CAAATAAAAGAAAAGTGATGGCATTTTTTAAGAATCCGTTTAAGAGGAAATCACTTTTGGCAAGCTTGCCACTTACGTTGCTTATTGCCAGATCATTATTATTGAACTGCAGCGATCCATTTAAGCTTGAGAATGAAATGTTCCGTTCACTCTCTGTGAAATTTATATCAGTCATTTCTAATGTGCCAGAAGCTTTCATTTGCTGAGCAGTATTTTTATTTTTAAGCACTGAAAGCCTACCGCTGAAAGATACATCTGCGTGAATCAAGCCCTTGATTTGCTTTACGTTTTTTATGGGGTAGAAATTTTCAATGGAGGCGGCATCCACTTCGCCTTTAAAGTTTCCTGCTACTAATGGATCGTTAAAGTTTTGCATGGTAAAATTGGCCTCAAATGCCTTTCCATTTAGTTGCCCAGTTACATTTTTAAGAAAAATTTCGGCACGGGAAAAATCAGTTAAGGATGCACTTGCAAAAGAGCCTTGAAGATTAGCGTGTTCTATTTTGGATTTGAAGGTTTGATGAGAGAAGCTTGCATTTTTACAACCAAAAGAAATTGATATAAATGGACTTCTTGTTTTGCTTATCTCACCCTTTAAATTAGTGCTAAAGTACACATCACCCATACTTTGATAGTGTGCAAGCTTTTTTGAAAGTGCTTCGGGCACAAATGAAAGCAGTGTTTGAATGTTCGTATTTTTTCCCGTTGCGTTAATGTCTACCAGGTTTTTATCTTTAAAAGAATAAGTGCCTTTCACTTCAAAATCGGCTTTGCCAATTGAAATGATGGATGGACTAATGTTAACTATCTTTTTAGTGTTATCGAGTGTAAACTCAGCTGTCACACTCATATCTTTATCTTCAAGAAAATTTAATTTATCTATTTTAAATTGATTAGAATGAATATCACCTTTTGAACGTATCGAATATATATTGTTGGCAAACCCGATAGAAGTAATTAATTTTTTACTGCTAATAATGTGATGTTGATAAGTCACTTCATCGTCATAATTTATTTCAGTGTTGTATAAACTTATGTTTTCAAGTTGAAAGGCGATCGACTTTGAATCAAATTTTTGTTCTTTAAATACCGTAAAGTTATTTCCCCCTTGGGCATCAATTACAGGATTAAGTTTGCTTGTTTCAATGTGTAATCCGCGAATAGAATAGTTGCCTTGCCAAGCTTCAATTAAATTTATTGTAAACGATATTTTTTTGGCCGTAAATAAGGCATTGTCTTTGGGGCTGCTATCCTCCACGTATACATCTAACATATCGATCGAAAAATCCGGAAAGTTTTCCCAGGCTGATATTTCAATCTTGCCAATTTTTACGGGGGTATTTAAACTCTTATTGGCTTCTGCAATAAATTGCTGTATGATTTTATCTTTAAAAAAATATACGTAAGATGCTGCGGCAATTATCAACGCAACAACACTTATAATTAAGTAGAAAATAATTTTCTTGAAAAGATGCAAGTTTAAAAAATTGTGCTACAAAGGTACAAGACAAAAATTAAACCAAGATTTTTTAAGTATTAAAATGGAGGTTAATCCAGCGTTACCTTTTTGTCTTCGCTAACATTTTGTTTATGATTTTCACTATTTGTTCGGCAGGCACGTTCTTAGCAATTACTTCATTTGCCCCAATTTCCCGAAGGCGTTGTACAACAATCTCTTCTGTATCAGATGTTATTACAATAATAGGTACAGCATTTTTCATGCTTCTTACATATTCAATTACCTTTTCGCCCGGTGCTTCAGGCATGTGTAAGTCGGAAATGATCAAGTCATATTTCCCTGACTGGATCATAGCAATAGCCTCTTTTCCATTATTGGCAATAATTACATCACCAAAATTATGTTGCTTTAGAGTAAGCGAAAGATTGAGGGCAAAAGAGGGATCGTCTTCACAAATAAGAATGTTCATGTTTAAAAGTTAAAACGATTTCCGAATGGTAATTCCGTAATTTTTAGGATTGCCTAAGTGCGCGGCTCCAAAATCGTAAGCATAGGCAATGTAATTTTTATTTGTAATGTTACGCCCCCAGAACATGATCTCAAAAGTATTATAAATAAAACCAACGCGGGTGTTTATCAAACTATATCCTGCTTGCCGATAGTTGTTTGCCAAATCAAAGTATTGATCTCCCAGATTTACCCATTCTCCCCTCAGCATCAGCTTTAATTTATCACCTAATTTTAGGTGATACTGCGCAGCAACCATAGAGGTATAAGAAGGTGTGAATACTGCGTGATTGCCACTAAAAATTTTCGGTGTGCCATCGGGTGCAAGTACAAGGGTTTTGTAATAGGCATCATTAATGCCAATATTAAAATCCACTTGGAATCTTTCTATCGGAGTGGAAGTTGTTTCAAGTTCAACGCCATTGCTTATTAGGTTACCTGCATTTTTGGTGATGGTGATGGCGGATGGCAGCACTAGGGTTGGTATTTGCGCATCGACAACTTCCGTGTGAAAAGCCGTAAGGTTTATTTTAAGCTGATTATTATAAAAAGTATTTTTAGAGGACATCTCAAGCGTAGTACTATACTCTGGTTTGTAGGTGAACAAGGGAGGTTGAGATGGATCAGAGCCCAACTGAGTAAGGCCGCCTGTTCTAAAACCTCTTGAATAACAAATGAAAACCTGATTGACTTCAGTCCATTTATAAGAAGCAATAACTTTGGGAGAAATAGAGCTATACGATACCCTTGCAGAAGTATCTGACCTAGTAATAAATGCTTTCGGACTTCCGTCAGGTTGAAACTCTCCCAACACACTCAGCTTCTTATTCTCATAATCATAGCGCAATCCACCTGTAACTTCAAATTTATCAGTCAACGCATACGTTGTTTGCCCGAAAAAGGCGGCTCCATAATTTTCTCCTTTGGTAGTGCTGATATTATTTGAAAAAAGATAAGCATCAGGAACTCCTATGTATCCTGCAAATTTCCCATAATGAATATTTTGCTTATTGGGGCTATCCTGATAATAGCCATACGCTCCGGCAGTCCATTTTAAAGAAGAATTAGTGGGTGAGGAAGAAAACTTTAATTCTTCTGTATACACCTTCACATTATTCCAATCTTTTCCGTAATTATTTACAATGGTAAGAATATCAAGTGGGGAGAAGTCGCCATCAATTGGAGTATCATAGTAGCGGTAATTAGCCTGATAAGAACTTTGTGAAGTGAAGTTAAACTTAGGGCCAGCATAATTTGCTGTTAACGAGAGGTTAAATACATTATCAATAAGTTTTGTAGTTGCATTTTGATTAACGACAAAAGGTGATGCCAGTGCATCTTCAAAGCTGCCGGCTAAAGGAAATGCGCCATTGTTGATGTTATTATTATGTTTTACATTGAGTATGAAGGTGAGCTTATTAGTAGCTAAATATTTTAGATAATAATTTCCAGTAAAACTATTCTTGCTATCGAAAGTAGAGTTGTTGAATTGATTTTTATAGAAGCCATCAGTTTTGTCATAAATGCCAGCAACGCCTAAAAACAATTTGTCTTTTATCAGGGGTGCTTTAACGCCAGCACTGTATCGCTGCTGACCATAGTTGCCCACGCTAAGTTCAGCAAAGCCAGTTGTTTTATTGGTAGGTTGTTTGGTGATGATATTAATAACTCCACCCATTGCATTGCGGCCATACAACGTTCCCTGTGATCCTCTTAGTACTTCTATACGTTCAACATCAAATAGCTGTGCTATGTAGGTATCCAAACTAAATTGATTTACACCATCCACATAGGTGGCCACTGCTGGGTCGTATGAAGTTGAGCTTATCCCTCTTATGGAGGTAACATTTCTATTATCGCCTGGGTTGGCAGAGTATAAGTTGGGTACAATGGCTGTAATGTCTTGTGTATTCCAAATCCTATAATTTTCAATTTGCTTTGACGATAGAGCTGAGATACTAGATGAAATCAGCTGCACATTTTCTTCTTGCTTTTGTGCTGTAACAATAACGGCATCGAGCTGAGTATAAGATTCGGGCAATAGTATTGAGAGTTCAGTTGCTCCAGCAGTTATGAAAACTGAGGCATAGCCAACTTTTGAAATTTCCAGTTGCCCGATGGTAGCATCGGCAATTGTAAATTTACCTTCGCTACCTGAGAAGGTTCCTTTGCTGGTATTTAGCAAACGAACAGAGGCATTTTCTACAGGTTTGCCAGAGGCATCTTTAATGATTCCAACAATGGAATTTTGAGCTTGCGTAACAGAACCAATAGCAACTAAAATGGTGGACAGGATTAAAAATTTCCGCATACAGAATTCGATCAATAAAACTTAATTAACACACATCCAAAAGAGTGCGCAAGTTACTAAACAAGTAGTAAGCTTTTCCAACCAGATCGAATTTCTCAAACTAATAATTTCTAATTTTGATGGAAGCTTTCACTAACAAAACTGAGAACCTCTGGCAAGGCTGTGCGCCAATAAGGCCAGTTATGTACGCCATTTCGAACTCTGAACTCATGAGACACTTTTTTATCAATCAATGCCGCATGTAAAGCCATATTTCCCTTTATGAGAAAATCTTTATCGCCACAATCAATATAGTAACGCACTTTTTTTAGCTCGTCAGTACTAGATTTTGTCACAATATCTAAAATGGAATTATTTAAGTAGTGAGCAGAAATTCTGTCTTTGCCTTTCAACTCTTTCCCGTAAGGAAGCGCAAACGCTCTGGCCCAGTTCTCATCGGGCATAGCCAGAATTTCATCGGTGGTAAAAACGCCAGCGCTTAAGGGCGCAGCGGATGAAAATAGATCTGGATGTTTCATGGCCATGATACACGTGCCGAAGCCGCCCATTGATAGACCGGCAATAGCCCGATACCGCTTATCTGAGCGAGTTTTATAATTGGCATCAACAAAAGGAATGAACTCGTTGATAAAGAAATCTTCATACTTTGCTTTTCCATCGGCACTGTTAATGTACCAACTTATGCCTCCATCTGGCATGGCTATAATCATAGGGGTAATTTCGCCTTTTTCCGTTTGCTTGTCAACGATGTGTTTTACCTCGCCAAACTGAGTCCAGCCTGTTTCGTCATCACCAAAGCCATGAAGCAAATAAAGCACAGGGTACTTTCTGCTGCCATCATAATCTGCAGGCAAATAGATACTATATTCTACTTCTTTGCCGAGAATAGAACTTTTTATTTTAAGGCTTTCTTTAATAGTGCTTGGTTGCGCAAAACTGGTTACAGATGCAAATAGAAAAAGTACAATCAGGTTTCTTTTCATAGTTAATTTAGTTTTTGTTTTTCTTTAAATCGGCATAGCTGATCAACAGAATATTTTTCTTCTTGATCACTTCTTTTACTTCAGCACTCGTCCAGGTATCAGTTACTCCTTGTCGATCAACCGCTACGTTTTCGTACCCGATGTGGTAAAATGGCCTGAAGCTCGGGCGTGTTTATGCCAGGA
>JANXRR010000558.1 GCA_025356795.1 Bacteroidia bacterium | reverse complement strand
CAAGCCAATAAGAACAACCACATAGCCAATCACACGTGGGGTCATCAATCGCGAAATACCATTTTTAATTGAATTAAAGGATGAATACCGAATCAATCCTGTAGGCTTATCGATCTTAAGCATCACTTCATCACAGGCATCAATGCAAGCCGTACAATTAACGCATTCCAGTTGAGTACCATTGCGGATGTCAATGCCCGTAGGGCAAACATGCACGCAGAGTTTGCAATCAATACAATCGCCAGTCTTTACTTCCTCTGCTTTTGTTTTATTAAGTTTGCCACGCAGCTCGCCCCGAAGCCAGTCATACGCTACCACTATTGAATCTTTCGTCAATAAAACGCCCTGCAATCTCCCGTAAGGGCATACAGCAATACATGCCTGTTCACGAAAGTGTGCATAGATGCCATAGAAAACAACCGTAAATGCAGCCAGTCCAATAAAACCAGCGAGGTTTTGTGCAGGAGGATTTTGTATGATAGTCCAGGTTTTCTCAACTCCAATTAAATAGGCCATGCAGGTATGGGCTATAACTATGGAGATAGAAATGAAGAGAATATGTTTGCTCGTCTTCTTTGCTATCTTATCGAATGTAAGCGGAGCCGCATTCAACCTGCGTTGATCATTTGCATCTCCTTCAATCAGGTATTCAATTTTGCGGAACACCATCTCCATAAACAATGTTTGCGGGCACATCCATCCACACCAAATTCTACCGAATACCACAGTGAAGAGGATAATAAAAACAAAAAAGGTTATAAGCGTGAGTGCCAATAACACAAAATCCTGGGGCCAGAACACTTGACCTAGAATTACAAACTTCCTCTCAAATACATTAAGTAGCAAAAGTGGCTGCCCTCCTATTCTAATGAACGGCCCGCCCAAAAGTAAAGACAGTAAGAAAACAGTAACAACAATCCGCAGTTTATGATAATAGCCTACAGGCTTTTTTGGATATATCCAAATACGCTTGCCTGCTGCATCTACGGTGGCAATGCTATTGCGAAACTGTTGATCGTATTGATATAAATCGCTTCCTTTATTCATGACAATTTTCTCCTCAAACCTTTCCTATCAAATTTATTTAGCCATTGCCTGAACTTTTGTTGTGTCTGTTTTTAGTGATATGCTGTCGGTTGTCATTTTATCAATCGGCTTAAACAATTCTCCTTGTGGAGCTTTTGCATTTGCCGAGTTACTACCTTGTAAGCTCATTACATAAAAGGCAACTGCTTTCACATCATGAGGGCTCATGGCCTTGCCCCACATAGGCATTCCCTTCTCAACAACACCCTTATTAATTGTTGAAAAAACATTCTTAATATCACCACCATGCAACCAATACTCGTCCGTTAAGTTAGGTCCAATGGCGTTACCACCTCCATCAGCTCGGTGACAAGGCACGCAACTAGTGGTGAAAATAGTTTTCCCTTTGCCAAGAATGGCTTCATCTTTTGCATAGACCAAGGTGCTTTCATCAATAACAGCTGCTGGTTGGCTGGCAAGAAAAGTCTTCGCCTTTTCATCTGCTAATGCTAGTTCATTTTGATATTCTTCATCAGAAAGTGGCAATGAACTAACAACATGGTAGGCAAACAAATAAAATACACTCCAAACAGCAGATGCATAAAACAAGAGTTTCCACCAAGGAGGCAAATGATTATCCAATTCCCTTATACCATCAAAATCGTGACCCATATCAAGATCACCCTCTTCGGCAAGTGGACGCAGGGAATTCCAACGCGTCCAAGTTTTCTCCCACCAAGAAATTTCCTTTACATAAGCTAAGCCCAGCTTGCTGGCCTTCTCTTTTTCGGCTTGATCAATAAAGAGATTCAGTATTCGCAATGTATAGGCAGCTGTTATAACAACCAACACCACAGTAACAAGCACTAAGGCCGAAACAACATACAACGGCATTAGCGGATGATTGAATGGATCGGTCCAAAATGAAGATGCTGCTGTGTTTTGATCTTGAGCCCAACCAATTGAAGACATAAGCAGAAAAACGATAACTCCAAAAATCTTCTTCTTGAGTTGTTGCTTATCGCGAATTTGCTCGCAAACTCCCTTAACCAATGGTTTTGGTTTATGAGCTTCAACGTTCGTTCCACTTTGTTTAATCTCGTATGTCATTGTCATGCGGTGAGGTTTATCATCAACATTTGGATTCATGGAGGCTCTAGTTTTCTTGTTTAACAAAAGTTCTGGTAGTAGTATCATCCAAAGGCATCTGCTTCATGACATCTATAAATTTTTTATCCGTGGTGAATACCCACCACAGTAGGCAGAGAAAGAAAAGAAAGAATATTACAAAAGACACTACAGGCCAGATGGCGATGTTGTCGATATTTTGAAGCACGTTCTTGTACATAAACAAATATTATAGATAGGATTTAGATTTTAGAACTTAGACTCATTGTTACTTACCTTCTCTGCTTTAATGTCTTTACCAAGGCGTTGCAAATAGGAAATCAAGGCTACAATCTCTGCTTCAGGTATTACTTCAATCCCATCTACTTTTAAGTTTGCTGCTATCTCAGAAGCTTGCTTGTTCAGATCATCATTGGCTTGACTCTCATAGCCATCTTCATAAGGTACACCAATGGTTCGCATGGCACGGATTTTTCCAGCAGTTAAATCCATATCGATGGACTGCTCTAATAGCCACGGGTAGGCTGGCATGATTGAACCAGTAGATACCGCATCAGGAGCCAACATATGATTGTAATGCCATGCGTTAGAATACTTCCCATTAAGCCGATGTAAATCAGGACCTGTTCTTTTTGAGCCCCAAAGGAATGGGTGATCATACACAAATTCTCCAGCCTTTGAGTATTCACCATAGCGTTCTGTTTCAGAACGGAAAGGTCTTACCATTTGTGTATGGCAGTTTACGCAACCCTCTCTTACATAAATATCACGACCATGAAGCTCAAGTGGTGTATAAGGTTTTACACTGCTAATCGTGGGTACGTTTGATTTGATGAGGAAGGTAGGAACCATTTCGATAGTGCCACCAATTAAGATAGCCACTAAAGCAAGTACAGTAAATAAAATTGGCTTATGCTCCAATAATCTATGGTGCCATCCACCTGAAGTTGCCTGATACTCTTTCGACAAAGGAGCTGCTTCGGCCTCTTCATTCGGAATAAAGTTTCCAGCATAAGCTGTTTTAATTAAGTTGTAAGTCATGATGATTGCACCGATCAAATAGAGACCTCCTCCTATAGCGCGAAGCATG
>JANXRR010000466.1 GCA_025356795.1 Bacteroidia bacterium | reverse complement strand
CGGCACTTATCCGAAACGACACAATCAAAAGCTATTATTCGTTGCTGAGTTATCAGGGCAATGGCAGATTGGTTTCAAATCATTTTTCGTTTTCGGCTTATCGACTAATTAAAACAAGCAGAAGAGATATTTATAATAAATGGGGCCAGACTATTGAAATAAATTCTTTCAATGCAATGGGAGGTGATTACACGGGGAATTTATTTTCCTTTTTTTCAAGGTTATTTTTTCCTGGCCTTGCTAAGCATCATTCCTTTAATGGATATTGGGGCTATCAAAACAGTGAAATTGACAATAACCCCCTTGCTAAAGATGGTACCATTAGCAATTATCTTTTCTCCAATCAGATACCAACCCCTCGCGGCCAATCGTATTCTCGCTTTCGCGATTTCTATAGCATGTCCGCTAATTATACGTTTCCAATTTGGTATCCAGATTTATCATTAGGTCCGCTCGTAAATTTTCAAAGATTAAGGGGAAATGCCTTTGTCGATTATGCTTTTGGTAAAACCAATGCATTCAGCCATAACTACACATCCATTGGTGGAGAACTGAAGGTGGATATTAACATCATGAGATTTCTGCCTCAGTTTAACATAGGAGTTCGCTATTCGAAGGCCGTTGAGAATAAAACCTCTTCTGTCGAATTCCTTGTTGGAAACATTGGATTTTAATGTTTGAAAATCGGCTTATAAAGCCCTATTTTTGATCCTCAAATTCATACTTAACGAATAACTAACAAGATAATGGCTGAAATTGTACGCATGCCCAAAATGAGCGACACCATGACTGAAGGCGTGGTTGCTAAATGGCATAAAAAAGTAGGAGATACAGTGAAGTCAGGCGAATTGATGGCCGAGATAGAGACAGACAAAGCCACAATGGACTATGAATCTTTCAATACGGGCACAGTATTGTATTTGGGTGTGAAAGAAGGACAAGCTGTAAAAGTCGATGATATTTTGGCAGTGGTTGGTAAACCTGGGGAAGAGTACGCTTCTCTTTTGGCCGGTGGTTCTGTTGGCCAATCACCTGTGGCATCTGCACCTGTTGCTGCCGCTGCCCCAAGCGTGGCATCTGCCCCTTCTATTGATACTAGCGGTATTAAAGCTGAACTCGTATTGATGCCCAAAATGAGCGATACTATGGCCGAAGGCGTCATAGCCACATGGCATAAAAAAGTAGGCGATACTGTAAAGACTGGCGAACTTATGGCCGATGTAGAAACAGACAAAGCCACAATGGAATATGAATCGTACAATAGTGGAACAATTTTATATTTGGGAGCGAAAGAAAAAGAAGCAGTGGCTGTAAATGGTGTTCTTGCTATTGTTGGCGAAAAAGATGCCGATTGGCAAACGCTATTAAAGGCGCATCAAGCAAAAGGAACTGGTGCTGCTCAATCTACGGCAGTAACCACCGCTGCCCCTGCTTCAGTAGTTCAATCCGCGGCAGCGCCCGCGCCTTCCGCAGCACCCGTTGCAGTTTCAACAGAACGATTAAAAGCTTCACCGTTAGCCAAGAAAATAGCCAAAGATCTCGGTTATGATATTTCAAAAATTGCAGGCTCAGGAGAAAATGGACGTGTAACAAAGCATGATGTTGAAACCTTTAAGCCATCGGCAGCACCTGTAGTTTCCACGGCATCGAAGCAAGCGGCTTCAGTGGTTCTGCCTTCCGTAGTGGGCCAAGAAAGTTTTGAAGAGGTTCCTGTATCTCAGATGCGTAAAGCCATTGCCCGCAGGCTGTCTGAAAGCATGTACACAGCTCCTCACTTCTATCTTACCATGGAGATCAACATGGACAAAGCCATTGAAGCACGCAAAAGCATCAATGAAATTTCTCCTGTAAAGGTCTCTTTCAATGATCTGGTTATTAAAGCAGTGGCTGCTGCCCTTCGTCAGCATCCTGATGTAAACGTAAGCTGGCTAGGAGATAAAATCAGAAAAAATCATCACATCCACATTGGTGTGGCAGTAGCAATAAAAGAAGGTTTGGTTGTTCCTATCGTTCGCTTTGCCGATAACAAATCGCTCTCACACATTGCTGCCGAAGTGAAAGACTTAGCTCAAAAGGCACAAGATAAAAAGCTGCAACCAAGCGATTGGGAAGGGAGCACATTCACCATCTCCAACTTAGGTATGTTTGGCATTGAAGATTTCACTGCCATCATTAATTCACCTGACGCTTGTATTTTGGCCATTGGTGGAATAAAAGAAACAGCCGTTGTTAAGAATGGTCAACTCGTGCCAGGTAGTGTAATGAAGGTAACACTTTCGTGCGATCACCGGGCGGTGGATGGAGCCGTGGGTGCTGCTTTCTTAAAAACATTCAAAGGCTTGCTTGAAGAGCCTGTTAGGATTTTAATTTAAATATGAAAATTAAGGAGCCATCGGTCGCTTACAAAAAAGAGCTTATCTCAATTGATGAATATTTGAAAGCTGAAGACTTGGCTGAATTTAAGCACGAGTATTTTCAAGGCGAAATATTTGCAATGGCCGGCACGGGCATTCCACACAATGAGATTTTTTCCAATTTATTCGGTGAAATTTGTATTCAACTTAAAGGAAAAAGCTGTCGTCCCTATGGCAGTGATATGCGCCTCCACATTCCTCAAAACACGCTTTTAACTTACCCAGACATCTCAATTTACTGTGGTGAAAAAGCGAATTTTGAAAAAAACGATAGAACATTTTTAGAGCCAACAGTACTAATTGAAATCCTTTCTCCCAGTACGAAGGACTATGATCGTGGCGGAAAGTTTAAGTTGTATCGTGACATACCAACCTTGAGAGAATATGTGTTAGTTGATTCTGAAGCTGTAAGTATTGAAGTTTTCAGAATCAATACATCAAGTCATTGGGAGTTAGAAGAATATAAACTTGCTGATCAACAGCTTTCTATAAAGAGTTTGGAAGTAACAATTTCCTTGAAAGAGATTTATCAATACACAGGCTTAATCGATGATTAAAATCCACGCTACCACTATTTTGGCCGTGCTTCACAATGGCCAGGTTGCCATTGGTGGCGATGGTCAAGCCACTATGGGCAATACCATCGCGAAAAGCAACGTCAAGAAAATCCGAAAGCTGCAAGAAGGTAAAATCCTGGTGGGCTTTGCCGGATCAACAGCCGATGCTTTTACACTGCTTGATCGATTTGAAGAAAAGCTAAACAGCTATGGCGGCAATATGAAACGCTCTGCTATTGAGCTAGCTAAAGATTGGCGCACCGATCGTTACTTGCGCAGGCTGGAAGCAATGCTCATTACCGTTAATAAAGATGAAATTTTAGT
>JANXRR010000450.1 GCA_025356795.1 Bacteroidia bacterium | reverse complement strand
AAAACTAAAAGAAATGGTAACTGCATTTTTGAGTTCGGGCATACTTTCCAGAGCCTCCTCTAAACGATAAAATGGTATTCTGGAATTTAGATGATGCACATGGTGAAGGCCAATGTTGGCAGTAAACCATTTCATAACGGGGTTCATTACTAAATGGCTTGTTGAGTTCAGTGCTGCGTAGTCATAACGCCAGTCGTTAAGTATTTTAAATGAAGCTCCCGGAAAGTTATGTTGCACATAAAATAAGTAAGAGCCTATGGCACAGGCAATAAAATGAGGAACTACAAGGGTTAACATGAGAGCTTGCCACCCTCCATTCATAAAAAGGAAAATCCCCAAAGAAAAATGTAGTAATAAAGCCAATCCACAATCCCAATGCTTTTTTGTACTGTTAATAAATGAATTTAAGCAAAAGGAATAAGCGAAAATAGTTAGATAGCCTAATACAATGTTGAGCGGATGGCGCAGGGCCAGATAGATAAATTTTTCCTTCTTGGTTAATTTTAAAAACTCTTTTTTGGTGATGGTAGGGAAGGAGCCAATGTCACTGACGTGAAGTTTTGAGTTGTGGTTGTGATGAAAATCGTGCGATCGTTTCCAAATGCTAGTGGGGGCGAGAATGTAGATACCAAATGCTTTCATGATCACATGTGCAATTTTTGAATTGCTTAAAATTGCGTAGTGTTGATGATCATGATAAATAACAAACATTCTAACTAAAAGTAAACCAGAGAGGGCGGTACAAATGAATTTTCCAATAATTGAAAAATTATAATAGGTGCCCAGTAATGAAAAAATCAAAAGCACTAAAGTAGATAATGTACTTACCCAACTTTTTTGTTGATCTTCTTTTGCAAAAGCTTTTGACGCTTGAATAAGTTCTTTTCCAGTTCTCATTTTATTTATTAACAGCTTGCTCTTTTGTATACTTCCACCTGCGATGAGACCACAGCCAAGTCTCTGGCATTTTAATAATCTCTGTTTCTAGCCTTCTTATAAATGCTTCGGTAATTTCATTCTCCTTACAAAGTTTAGGTTCTTCAAAAAGTAATTCAGGAAATATTTCATAATAGCCGCGTTTCACCCGAACAATGTTGACAAACACAACAGGGTAATTCAATTTTTTCGCAAGCTTTTCGGCTCCGGTAAATAAAGGCGTATCTTGATTGAGAAATGTTGTCCAATAGGCTTGCTGCGGAAAAGGTGTTTGATCGGCAATGAAGGCATACGCAGCAGGATTGTTTTTATTGGCAATGATATCCCGTAAGGTATTTTCTACTTTTATTAAGCGCGTACCAAACAGGGTTCTTGATTTTACCATTAATTTTTCAAAGTAAGGATTGGAAAGTGCTTTGTAGATTACATGTAGTTGATGATTGGTTGAAAGCGTGAACGAGGAGCCAGCCCATTCCCAGTTGCCATAATGACCCATCAAAAGAATAACACTTTTGTTTTCAGATGCCAGCCTGTTGATAAGTTCTGCATTGTGAAACTTACACCGATTCATAGCGGCTGGTCTATTCATTGTAATTTTCTTAAAAACTTCTAGCGTGAGGTCGCACAGGTAATGGTAGTACTTTTTACTAAGTGTTTTAATTTCCTTTTCTGATTTTTGAGGGAACGAGTTTCTTAAATTTTGTTCTACCACTTTTCTGCGATAGCCAACAACATGAAACAGGAGGAAGCAAAGAAAATCGGAAATACCGTACAATGCCCAAAAGGGCAGGTATGAAAGGAGGTAAATGAAAGGTATGGCCAGGTAATAAGGTATCATTAGCTCGGCAAGTTAAGTATTAGTGGCTATTGTGGGCACAGAGATTACTCTGTTTCTATTTCGTCAAGAAAGGCTCCCAATCGGAAGGCACTTGCTTCCAGATTTTTTTTACTAGGTAGTAAGCAAATTTCTTTATCCATAATTTTGTGATAACTACAATGAAGGCGAAAGAAAGGATTGTAAAGGCTACCCATACCAGCGTATTTCCAAGCTTCAACCATTCCAATATCAAGCCAATGCAAATAGAAGAAATGAGTATTATTAATAGGTAATAAAAGCCAATCAGAATTTGATAGAAAGTAGTTTGCTTCATTACTGAAATCAATGTTTGTAATCAATAAACTTTTTTGCTTTCTCCAGGTCCTCTGGCGTATCAATACCCAGGGTCTCAATTTCTGTTTCTACCACTTTTATTTTGAAGCCATTTTCTAGCCATCGCAGTTGTTCCAATGATTCGGCTTTTTCGAGTGACGAAATGCCAAGCTTGGTTATTTTCTCAAGAATATCAGCTCGGTAAGCATACATACCAATGTGCTTAAAGTAAGTTTGGTTGGCAAGCCATTGTTCTTCACTAACACCTCGTAAGTAGGGAATGGTAGCCCTGCTAAAATAAATTGCTTCGTTATGAATATTAAAAACTACACGAACATTATTTGGATTGAAAAGTTGCTCTTGCGAATCAATTTTTTTAATTAGGGTTGCTAATTCAGTTTTACCTTCTAAAACCGAAGCAAGCAAATCTATTTGTTCGGCAGCAATGAAAGGTTCATCGCCTTGTATGTTTATGAGGTAATCAAACTCTTCGTTGAGTAAAGTCTTTACTTCCTGACACCGATCTGTTCCGCTAGGGTGTTTTTCTGAAGTCATACAAACTTGGCCACCAAAAGATTTTACATGGTCGCTAATCAAGGCATGATCAGTTGCCACCACCACTTTGCTAAGTGATTTTGATTGAGAGGCTTGCTCATATACCCGTTGTACCATCGATTTACCCATGATTATGGCCAGGGGTTTTGCAGGAAAACGTGTTGAAGCATAACGCGCTGGAATTACACCTACTATTTTCATCATCACTAAATACGTTTTACTTTAAGTGTAACCCCTTCCGTGCTTATCACTTCAATTGGTTCGCCCTTTTCAATATAATCGCCTTGTGTAAAAGCATCATATACTTGTTGCTCTATCAGTACTTTACCACTAGGCCTGAGCACGGTATGGGTATTTCCTTGTTTACC
>JANXRR010000437.1 GCA_025356795.1 Bacteroidia bacterium | reverse complement strand
CATGCGGCAAAACAGCATCAAATGGTTTACGGAAGTTTTTCACCAAAATAGTGTGCGAAATAAGGTTAATAATAGGGCCTTATGAGTCCTTGGATATTTCTATTTATAGCATCGCTATTTGAAATTGGCTGGATGTTTAGTCTCAAATTCATAAGCTTCGAAAATGTAAAAAAAATCTCATGGCACACCATTAATGCAACTCCCATGCACGATGTAATGGTTGTTCTTCCTTTTTTAGGATACGTTTTTTTTGGCATAGGCAACATCTATTGTTTTTCAATGGCCATGAAGGGAATACCTACCTCCACGGCATTTGCAGTGTGGATGGCAGTAGCCTTAGCTGGAGTGAAATTAGTAGAAGTATTTTTCTTTAAAGAGCCCATAAGAAACATGGATTATTTTTATTTAGCGCTCCTTTTAATTGCCATCATTGGCTTGAAGAAGAACTAATAGTTGGCTCCAAGAGTTAAGCTGAAATGAAGTTGAACCTATTCTGTATTCGTAATCTTCTTATACTTTTTCTATTAACCAATGGCTTTGCAAAAACTGTTGCGCAAAAACGTTCCGCCAACAGGCCGCCTGTCAACAAAGTTCTCACAACTCCCGACTCCATACACGAGAAAAAATCAAAACGATTTCTGTTTTTTCCGCTTGCTTTAAAGTCTATCGAAACAGGGTGGGGTGGTGGTGCTGCGGGGAGTTATTTTTTTAAAACCACTCATAAAAATGATTCCACTTTGCGTACGTCTAACATCGAGGCACTCGGTCTCTATACTGTGCGACATCAATTTTTGGGCGTATTGGGGTTCAACGTTTATTTTCCTGGCGAAAGGTATATCCTTCGTTGGCGCAACACGTATTCTTATTTCCCAGATAAGTTCTGGGGCTTTGGCAACAACACACCTGATGCCAATGAAGAGAACTATGTGTTCTCACAGATTTTTATAAACCCTCAGTTGATCCGAAAGGTATACAAAGATTTTTATGTGGGTTTATCTTACGAACTGCAAAAGGTGTATGATCTAACGTATCAAAAAGGAGGTATTTTTGATAAAGAAAATGTAGCAGGAAGAGAGGGTGGCATTGTGTCTGGTGCGGGTTTTGTATTTGCTTGGGACACTCGCGACAATGCTTTTTACTGCACCCGTGGTTCGTATGCACAATTAATGGTACTTGGTTTTGACAAATCACTGGGCAGCGATTTCAATTATGTAAATTATGTAGTAGATGCACGAAAATTTATGACGGTGCGAAAGAAAGATGTAGTTGCCTTTCAGGTTTTTGGATATCTTAATTCGGGTAACGTAGCCATACGGAACATGGCAATTCTAGGAGGTTCTGATATTATGCGTGGCTATTATGAAGGCCGCTATACTGATAAAAATTTAATTGCCTTTCAAGGTGAATACCGAATGCCTTTACGATATGGATTTGGCTTGGCCGCTTTTGGTGGATATGGAGAGGTATTCAATTTCGCAAAAGAATTTTCACTTGCCGAGTTGAAATATAGTTATGGGGCTGGCATACGTTACGCACTGAATAAAGCAGAAAAACTGAACCTGCGTGTCGACTATGGTTTTGGTCAAAATACAAGTGGTTGGTATTTTACTGTACGCGAATCTTTTTAGGCGTTAGGGTAATCAAGTACGTTTCTGGCTTTTTCTTTTAGCATCTTAAGATCCACTAAAGGAACATTTATTTCCTTAGCGAGTTCGTCCCACTTTCTCAAAATTAAACTCATTTCAAATAGTGGATCTTTTTCAAAACGTATTGCTTCTTCAGGTTTCATTACACCTCCTTGAAATTCGAGCGTTTGCTTACTAGCTGCTGATAATGCCAGGTAGTAGGAAGGATTAACAAATGTTAGATACCGTTTTGCTTGCACATGATTTTCCACCAGTTGAGCAATTTTTTCTGGAAACCCTTTTTCACGCAAGAAATCAGCACCAATCTTTTCATGACTCTTTATACCCAGCTCACCCATTTTATTTTCAGCATTTTTCTGAACACAGATATGACCTATGTCGTGAAAAAATGACGCCAGAATAATATCATCATCATGGCCACTTTCTATGGCAAAGGCAGCTGATTGCGACATGTGTTCCATCTGTGAAATGGGTTCACCATGATATTCTTCTCCTCCAAATTGTTCATATAGCGAAAATACTTCTTCAACAATTTGATCAGTACTCTTATTCATCAGTCATAATTTTAGCCTAAAGTTACATGCTCATTACACCGTTTAGAAATCTATCGAATTAATAAAAGGTTAATAAATGCAGGCATAAGATTTAGTTTGGAATGTGCAGATTGCAATTGATTTATACTTCCAACGTGATTGGAATAGTTAACCCATTAAAATTCAAACTCATGAAGAATATACAATTAGTTGTTTTTGATCTGGCAGGAACAACTGTTTACGATAATAAAGATGTACATAGAGTATTGCAGTATGCATTGAAAGAAAAAAATATAACAATTTCAATTGAAGATGCTAACAAAGTAATGGGCATACCGAAACCAGATGCCATTCAACAATTATTAGAGGAACAAAACTATCCCATCATTACAAAGAAGTTTATCGATTCTATTCACCATATTTTTGTTGAGAAGATGATTAATTTTTATAAAACCGATCCACTTGTTATTGAAAAGGAGGGAGTGAGTAATACGTTTCAGAAACTTAAGCAAGCCGGAATTAAAGTAGCTGTTGATACGGGTTTTGATAGACTTGTTACCAATGCTGTGCTTGAAAGAATGGGATGGATAAGTAAGGGTTTGATAGATGCGAGTGTTACCAGTGATGAAGTAGAGCGAGGTCGCCCTTTTCCGGATTTAATTTTTAAGGTAATGGAGCGCACAGGAGTTACAGATGTAAAATTGGTAGCAAAAGTGGGTGATACCGCCTCAGATCTTCAAGAAGGTACTTCCGCTGGATGCGCGTTGGTGGTAGGTATTACTTCGGGAGCTTTTTCAAGCGCTGAACTTGAAAAAGAGGTGCACACCCATTTAATATTTCAAATACCAGAAATTCTAACTATTTTAGAAATAGTTTAACTCAATGTTGCTTTAATATTATCTAAATGTTAATTTCATGTTAACTAAAATTAACATGAACCATGAAAACCTTTTATGCATTCGGGTTTTTCTTCCTTTTCATCAGTTTTTCAAATGCTCAAAGTGAGTGGGTTAAAGGATCGGTAGTATTAAAAGATAACCGTGTTTTGGTGGGCGCCATTTCAAAAAAGCCTACTCATGAACTTATTCTTTTGAAAAATAACGATGGCGTGATGGCCTTGCCTTCGCATCAGGTATCCACGTATCGATTTTATGATGAAGATAGCAACATCAACCGTCAATTTCTTTCGGTTGAGACAAGCGATTTATTTAGGTCGTTTAAGTTTTTCGAAATTGTTATTCAAGGAAATGTGAAAGTGCTTAGGCGCTATCATAAGCAAACGCTTTACACAGAACTTAACGAAGGGTATGATTTTGACTACTTCGCGCTCATAGAAAACTCACTCATTCCATTGTCCCGATTTAAAAGAGACGTATTTCCAAAGTTGCTTGAAAAGCATCCTATCGAAATTTCAGCTTTTGTTTCAGTGAATGAACTTCCTTTAAAATCTATTCAGTCAGCCTTTTCGATTATCAAACATTTTAATACGATTGATAAAAAATCAGATATTCTAGCTCAAGTTGATTAAAACTCTTGCGTTTTATCAGTTGCGAGTACGTTAATATCAAGGCTAAGTCTCTTTTCGTATTTAAAAACACATTAGCCTAAGTCTCTTCACGCTCTTATATTTTTTTTGTTGGTACGATATCTTTCTCTTAAAGAACGATGTCATTTTGTAAGAGTAAGATATGTTAATTTCATCTGTTCTAAGCTTAGCAGATTATAACATAATACGATCAGATGCTTTAATTGAATAAGGACATGTTATCAAGACGTTCATCAATTATTTAGAAGATGGATTTTATGCTAAAAAAAGACCATTGTACTGATTGATAAAACAAACCTTCAAATACTGCTTGTTAGAACGGTTTTATTATTCTTTTGTGAGTAATTTGAAAAGGTAATATTTTTTTGCACTATGACTGATCAGCCCGCCACTGTTTGTGTTTGTAGTGAAAGTAAATCATGGAGCCACTAATCAATAGTGTGCCTGCCACGGAAATAAAATAACCTGCGCGAATAAAAAAATTGAGCCAACTTAAATTAGCATAGCCAAATTGCTTAAAGAAGAGTACACCTACACTGCCTAAGTATCCAAACGAATCGGCTACATACATAATAAAACCAACTGTGCCCGCGTATTTAAAGGCTGCCAGCAAGCGATCGAAGAAAATGCTA
>JANXRR010000399.1 GCA_025356795.1 Bacteroidia bacterium | reverse complement strand
TTGATTTTATTTCGAATGGAAATGGTTCAATGCGTGCATCGGCAAGAGCAAGCTTAAACTTCGTGCTAATTTCTTTTATAGGCAATGAATCATGAGTCATACGAATATTAAATCTCTTCATTCTCCTGTTGCCACGGATGTTAGTTACCAGTGGCTTAAGGTACCGTTCAATGGAATCTTTGTCATTGGTAGAGCTAATAAAGACCTGAACATTTGAAACAGTGTCTCTTTTTAAACCGAATGATTTTTTAAATACTTCGATAGAGTCTTCAAAATTCTCCATTACTATTTTATAACCGTCTGTTTTTTCTGGTCTTATACTTTTGAAAAGTAAAGAATCGCTCATGTCAAAGATGGTATTTCGAAAAATCAGATGAGTCTGCTTTTTAAAGCTTTCTTTTTCATCATGGTATTCTTTCCTTAGCCAAAGAAACTGAAGTAATAGTAGCAGAATTACACTGCTGATAATGAGTGGCAGCATGATACTTTTGAACGACATCGCTAATTTTCTTTTTTTCACCATGTAAAAGTAATAATGATAGCACGAGGTCAATCATCTATTAACCTTAATTAACATTGCTTTCAAAAATATTAACCTACTAATGAATCAATACTTGTACGTTTGCAAAAGAATTATAAGCCAACTTAACTTTCAAAACAATAAACGGATGAAGAAAATCAGTATCGCTCTCGGAATTTTGGTAATGGTAATTGCGGCTACCATTTTACGGGCGCAACAAGCAGAAGGAGTTATCACCTACGAAGTTCGTGTTAACATGCACAGAAACCTTCCTGCTGAAAGACAAAATATGAAGGCCATGATCCCTGAATTCAGAGCCCAAAAGCAGCAATTATTTTTCAATGCAAACGAGTCACTTTATAAAACGCTTATTGAAGATGATGATGAAGAGGAAACAAATAATAGCGGAGGTGTTAGGATGAGATTTATGCAGGCAAACGGTGAAGTGTATGTAAATCAAAACGATGAGAAGTTTATCTCAAAGCAAGAGTTTTTTGGTAAGACATACTTGATTAATGATACCTTAAAAATATCACCTTGGAAGTTTGGAACTGAGACAAAGACTATTCAAGGCTATGAATGCAAACAGGCATTTTTTACCGATGAATCCAGACCTGACAGAAAGCAAGAAGTCACCGCGTGGTACACCGATAAGCTCAGACCTTTTTTAGGGCCGGAAAGTTTTGGCACGTTGCCTGGTGCCGTGCTGGCACTAGACATAAACAATGCCGAGCGTGTGATCATATGCTTAAAAGTTGAAATGAGGCCGCTTAAGAAAAACGAACTGAAGGAGCCAACAACAGGCGAAAAAGTTTCGCGTGCTGAGTTTCGTAAAAAAATGGACGAACAGCGTAAAGAAATGGAAAAGAATGGTGGGCGAGTAATGTTTAGAAACTGATTTTTCAAAAGACTAATTCCCTTTTTATGATAAGAAATTTAATTGTGACAGTATTGTTGCTGTCAACTCAGCTGGGTTTTGCTCAACGGTATGCTATCAAAGGGCAATTGCTGGATTCATTATCGGGGCCATTGCCTTCTGCCACAGTGCTACTGCTTCAACAAAAAGACTCTACCCTAATTAAGTTTAGTGTAAGCGATGGGCAAGGCAATTTTGAAATAAAGGGAGTAGCAAAGGGGGAATATATTTTTAAAGTTTCTTATCTCAGCTTTGCAACTCACACACAGAAAGTATCAGCAAGTGGTGAGCAACTTGAAATAAATTTAGGAAAAGTAAAATTGTTGCCACAAGCAAACCAGTTGGGTGAAGTGGTGGTGAAGGCAGACAAAGCTCCCGTTGTTGTTAAACGCGACACTATTGAGTTCAACGCTGGCTCTTTTAAAACAAAGACAAATGCAACTGTTGAAGACTTATTAAAGAAATTGCCCGGTGTTGAGGTAGAAACGGACGGTACGGTAAAAGCACAGGGAGAAGAAGTTAAAAGAGTAATGGTAGACGGGCGCGAATTTTTTGGCCAGGATCCCAAACTCGCCACTCGCAACCTTCCTGCTGATGCTGTTGAGAAAGTGCAAGTGTTCGATAAGAAATCAGACCAGGCAATATTTACTGGCATTGATGATGGACAAAAAGAGAAAACAATCAATCTTGAATTGAAAGAAGAAAAACGGCATGGTGCATTTGGCAATAGTATGGTGGGTGTAGGTGATAACAATCACTACACAGCAAAGACTAACATCAATAGATTCAATAACGGCAATCAACTTTCCATTTTAGGAATGGGGAATAACATTAACCAACAAGGCTTTGGCATAGGTGATTACCTTAACTTCAACGGGGGTGGTGGCCCGGGTGGAGGCGGTGGCGGGGCAGTTAACATTCAAGTGAATGGAGGCAACGCCCAAAGTGGAGGAGCGCAGATTAATACAGGTCAGCAAAATGGTATCGTTACAAATTATGCAGGTGGAGCCAACATAAATCAGAACTACAATAAAAATAAAACAAAACTAAATGGCAGTTATTTTTATAACCGATTGGATCAAAATCTATTGACCGATCTTCAACGTGTTAATTATCTTCAAAACGGGAACTATAATTTTGATCAGACAAGTAATCAAAATATTGCCAATGATAATCATAAACTGAACGTGACAGTTGATCATAAAATCGATTCAGTCAATTCATTAAAATTTAACACAAGCGTTGTTTATAATATGTCGGACCAGCATTTGGGTAGTGAAGGTAAAACCTGGAATATTGGCAATGCAACATTGAAAAACGAAAGCAATCAGAATACTACCTCAAAAGGAAATGGAGTCAATGTAAATTCAAACCTGTTGTTTCGCCATCGGTTTGCGAAAAAGGGAAGAACCATTTCAACCAATTTTATTTTTGGTTACTCTGAAAATGAAGCCAATGGAACGTTGCAGTCAACCAATATCTTTTACAAGGGCTTACCAGTTACATCTTTGGTAAACCAACGGAGCAAGCAAACAACAACGAGCCCCAACTATGGAGTAACCCTTAGCTATACAGAACCATTGGGTGGGAGAAAGTATTTGGAGTTCAACTATAATTATAATGCCGATGTTAATAAAGTTGACAAGAGTGTGTATGATTTAAAAAATGAACAAGAGAAGTTTAGCGATTCGCTTAGCAATAAATACAACAGCAACTATCAGTATAACAGGCCTGGTATAAATTTTAGAATGAATCGGGAGAAATTTAATTTTTCAGTTGGTACGGCCTATCAAAACACACAATTGAATGGAAATATAATTCTAAAGAACACCACGATTGATAGAACTTTTGAGGCTGTACTTCCTTCCGCTCACTTTAATTACGATTACAACACGTTCAAACATCTTAGAATAGATTACTCCACAAACATGCAGGAGCCATCCATTCAACAATTACAACCTATAGTTAACAACTCAGATCAACTGAATCAGTCAATAGGTAATCCGCAGTTGCGCCCGTCTTATGTTCATCAATTGCGATCCAACTTTATGTTGTTCAATCCTACTAGTTTTATGAATGTATTTGCCTTGGTCAATGGAAACTACACAACCAATGCCATTGTTAACTCACAAACAAATACTGATTTGGGCGTGAGGATTAGCCAACCAGTAAACGTTCGCTATAGCAGAAGCCTTTCTGGGAACTTAAGTTTAGGTATTCCTATTAAGCCGATTAATAGCCGATTTAATGTTGGGCCAACTTATAATTTTTCACAAAGCCTTAATTTAACTAATGGTGTGGAGAGCACATTGGATCAGGAAGTGCTTGGTGGTAATATACGCTACAATTACTCACTCAACGATATTCTGATTGTCGATTTAGGAACCACGTTAAGCCATCAGCAATCAACCTACAGCACAGGAAATAATCAATCCTATTTTAATAAGACTTACAATGCAGAAGTAAATGTTAATTTCTTGAAGAACTATGCGTTCAATACTGAAATGAATTATTTTGTGTACACCAGCCAAACTACCGATTTCCATCAAGCAATTCCGCTGTGGAATGTTTCATTGTCGCGCTACATCTTAAAAAATAAAGTAGGTGAATTGAAAATTGGAGTTAACAATTTGTTGAACAGAAGCCAAACCGCTTCACAAACAGCAAGCACTAATTATTTGCAACAACAGACTACCAATAACTTGGGCCGCTTCTTTATGCTGAGTTTCACCTACGCACTGAACAAACAATTGAACCCAATGGGTGACAACGGAAAACGCGGTGGAGGAAGGGGAATGAGAATGATCATAAATAATTAAAGATTTATTGCGAAACCAGTCAAGTTTAAAGTTTTATCTTCGCTGTTATGAAGATAAAACTTTTTCTTATTGTAATGCTTCTTGCCACGTCATCCTTTTCGCAAAAGCTCCCAACCTTCGATGTTCAGGGGCATCGAGGAGCACGGGGCATTAAGCCAGAAAACACTATTCCCGCATTTATTGCAGCACTTGATTTAGGTGTCACAACACTCGAAATGGATTTAGCCATCACCAAAGACAATCAATTCATTGTTTCTCATGAGCCTTGGATGAGTGCCGCCTATTGTTTAGATCCATCAGGTAGCAGCTTTTCCGCCAAAGACGAAATGAAGTTCAACATCTATACAATGAATTACGAGGAGGTGAAGTTATGGGATTGTGGTTCAAAAATTAATGAGCGTTTTCCGGAACAGGAGAAAATAAAATTATCGAAGCCATTGCTTACAGATGTGATCATTGCTGTAGAGAACCACATTAAAAGCTACTCCCGATATGAAGTTGACTACAACATAGAAATTAAATCAATGCCCGAAGGCGATGATAAATTTCACCCTAAGCCAAGTGTCTTTTCGGATATGGTTTACAATTTGATTGATCAATACCTTCCCCTTGATAGGGTAGTTATTCAGTCTTTTGATTTTAGAGTCTTGAAATACTGGCATTCAAAATATCCGAATGTAAGGCTTGCCGCATTGGTAGAGAACCTCAAAACAATTGATGAAAATGTTAAAGAATTGGGTTTCACTCCAGCTATTTACAGTCCAGATTATAAACTTCTATCGAAGTCAGAAATCAAACATTGCCATGAATTAGCCATGAAGGTCATCCCGTGGACCGTAAATGATAAAACAGAAATGCTTGAGCTTAAGGCAATGGGGGTAGATGGTTTTATTACCGATTATCCAAACCTAGCTAAAGAATATAAAATGACCTTAAATATTCAAAAGACGAAGTGACACTCACTCAGCAGCGTTAGAGTAAAATATAGTGCCCACACGTTTAATGTGATCTAATAAATCTGAATTTTGAATTTGATCGTAGAGGGAGAAGTCAAATATAAATGGTAAGGAGAGTTCATCCAATTCATGATTGATTTTTGCTAGTTTTAATAAGTTCAGGTTTGCGCCCTTCAACGATAAATCAATATCCGATCCTGGTTTGTGATTGCCTTTTGCTCGCGATCCATAAAGTATTGCTTCCGTAATTTCAGGATGCCCAGAAAATACCCCTTGAATCCTTTCAATTGTTTGGTCTGATAATCCGAATCTCATGGTTTTTCAAATAAGAAAGATTGCCCACCAGATCTAATTCTTTCCACATCTTCTTGGAGATTGATAAATAAACTAAGATATTTTTTTTTGATAAGGCCTACTATTTCGGCTGCTGTTGCTTCGTTGTAAGTATGCACCGTGAGTTTTCTGTTTTCAATCATTTGCATCCACCCTTCTCCATCTTTTATCAATCCTCTGTTAAAGGCCAACCTAACTGCGTCTTTACTACCTTGTAAACCCGTCTCACCTTGCTCCTCGTAGAAATCTTTTATCGTATTCCAAGCTAACTCATACGTGTATTCGAAAGCCTTAATTAATCCCTGCTCTTCCAATTCATTTAAATAATCTTTTGCGAAGAACTTCTTAAGCTGTAACAATGCTTTGTTATAATTAGCAAAACGCTGAACCCAACGAACGTCTTTACTTCCACTCATAGTGCAAATTTATTACAAGATTAAATAATAGTTTGATTTTATTTCATTCTATGAGGCGGCCATAGAACTTAAAATTTGATGTTGAACTCAACTAGAGGTATTAGGCAGCTTTGTACACCCTTAGTATTAAATTTTCGAAGCTTGCGTAATATCGGTTAGAATCTAACTCCCTCATTTCAATTTAGAAACATTAAATTTGTTCATAAATCCAAAATCATAATTCTAAACTCTTAACTCTTTTTTATGTACGATGTTTATGCCATTGGCAATGCGATTGTTGATATTGTAACCGAAGTTGAATACGACTTCTTTGAAAAAAACGAAGTGGAAAAAGGCGTGATGACGCTTGTAGATGAAAAACGCCAGCAGCATTTGATGAAGGCCATTGACATGGAAAAGAGTAAACTTACCGGAGGTGGGTCGGCAGGCAATACAATTACTGCCCTCAGTCAATTTGGTGGCAAAGGATTCTATTCGTGTTTGGTGGCAAAAGATGAGCTCGGCAAGTTTTTTATTGATGATTTAAAGAAGAATGGAGTTAACACCAATTTGGTGTATGATCAACTTCCGGTCGATCACACGGGCCGTTGCCTGGTAATGACCAGCCCGGATGCAGAAAGAACCATGAATACGTTTTTGGGAGTTAATTCTTTCTTTTCACCAGATGCACTGGACGAGGAGGCGATAAAAAATTCTTCTTATGTCTATATGGAAGGCTACTTAGTTCCTAGCCCAAAAGGATTGGAGGCTATGAAAGCAACAAAGAAGATGGCTGAGCATAATAAAGTTTCTACTGCCCTCGCGTTTTCAGATCCAAGCATGGTAAAATACTTCTCCAAGCAAATGGAAGAGATAGTGGGGGCTAGTGTTGATTTACTTTTTTGCAATGAGGAAGAGGCCATGATTTTTACAGGCACTGAAGATATTGCCGATGCAAGGGAAAAGCTTAAGCAAGTGGCCAAACGATTTGTTATGACACTCGGCAAAAACGGAGCATTAGTTTTTGATGGCGATACGTTTATCGAAATTGAGCCCTATAAAGTTACAGCAGTAGATTCTAACGGTGCAGGAGATATGTTTGCGGGGGCATTTATGTATGCTATTACGCACGGCCATAGCTTTGCTGATGCTGGAAAATTGGCTTCTTTAGC
>JANXRR010000316.1 GCA_025356795.1 Bacteroidia bacterium | reverse complement strand
AAAAAGTTTAGTGAAACCACTTTCACTAAACTCCTTGTAACTAGATGACTATCAATGTCCCCAGAGGGGTGTCACCAACTATTTTTCAGTAATATGCCTAGTTTTACAACTTTCATTCAAACTAAATTTGAGTATTGTTGTTAACAGCGGTAATTTTACGTTATCACTTCACTCAACAACTGTTTTATGGCATTCGGCTTATTCAAGAAAAAAGAAAAAAAAGAAGAAACTCATAGTGGTCCAAAATATCACGACTTAAAAGTAAAAGCCATCGTTCAAGAAGCAAAAGATGCCATCAGCATTGTGTTTCAACAACCAGCGGAAAAGATTCAATATAAATCGGGTCAATTTTTAACACTCATCACATCTGTTGGTGGCAAAGAAGTGAGGCGCGCTTATTCGCTCTGCTCCTCCCCTTTTGTGGATGACGATTTAACTGTTTCGGTTAAGCGAGTAGAAAAAGGATTGATGTCTAATTGGCTTGCAGATAATTTAAAAGCAGGTCAGAGCATGAAAGTGATGGATCCGATGGGGCAGTTTACCACTGAATTTAGTAAAGACAAAAAACGTCACTTAGTATTATTCGCGGGTGGTTCAGGCATTACACCCATGATGTCGATCATTAAAAGTTTATTGGATCAAGAACCCGATAGTGTTTGTTCCTTAATTTATTGCAACCGCGATGTTGAAAGCATCATCTTCAAAAATCAATTTGATGAAATGCAAACCCAGGACGAAGGCCGACTGCATGTGATTCATATTTTAGATAACGCCCCTATGAACTGGCAAGGATATTCTGGTTTATTGAATAAAGAATTACTCGAGAAATTATTTGAACGCATTCCTAATTGGGGAATTGAAAAAACCACATATCTCATGTGTGGGCCTGAAGGCATGATGAAGAATGTAGAGAACCTATTGGCTGACCATGGAATACCCAAAGAAAAAGTTTTCAAAGAAAGTTTTGTGGCGGGTGTGCTTGATAAAGAAAAAAAGGATACCACTGCTGATAAAAACAACGGCTCGCACGAAGTAACCATTCGCTACGATGGTCAAGAGTACAAAATAATGGTTGACGCTAAAAGCACCATTCTTGAAACAGCGTTAGATGCAGGTATCGATTTACCCTACAGTTGCCAAAGCGGACTTTGTACCGCTTGCCGCGGAAGGGCTATCTCGGGAAAAGTAAAGTTAGATGAAGAAGAAGGCTTATCGCAATCTGAACGAGCGCAAGGATATGTATTGACTTGTGTTGGACATCCATTGACCGATGATGTGGTTATTGAGATTGGATAACCTCTATAGTAAAGTTCGGAGGCGTTATCAATATGGTGTCAGCTTAAGCCTATCGAGGCTATTTCTTTAAAGCGGGCATTACTCGTCATCACAATCGTGTCAGCATGAGCCTGTTGAAGGCTACTTCTTCAAAGGGGTGCATGATCGAAAAGGTCATCGCGAGGTAGGAAGCAATCTGCATTCATGGCTCCTCTCTTTCTGAAGAATGGTTACCATAGTAGTAATGAGACTGCTTCGTTCCTCGCAGTGACGTGGTGCTTAGGAGCAATCATTGCGAGGAGAAGACTCTAATGGCGAGGTTAGCTTGGCGCATCACTTAATTACTCATGCGCTACAATTACTTTCTTTCTAATCACTTGATTACCAGAACCTAATTGAATAATATAAAGTCCTGCTGGTAAGTCTTGCGTGTTAAGAGTGGTGCTTCTCTGCCCTTCGATAATTCTGCTGGTACTCAACGTTCTTCCAACCTGATCCATCAAATGAACCTCAACTGCTTTGGTAGTTATACTTGGTAATTGAATGGAAACTTCCTTATGAGCAGGGTTAGGGAATAATGTTACATCCGCATCAGCTACATTTTCAAGTCCCGTAACTAAACCCGGATCGTTAATGTCTAATATGAGCGAAGTTTGATATATCTCTTTTGTATCGGCACGTTGCAAAAATACCACTAGGGCAATATCATTTTTAGGTGCATACATCTTAGCTGGGTCGGGCGTCCATTCAAACAACCCCACTTGCTGGCTTGCGTCATTGGCAATGTCTTTGGTAAGCAGTGTGCCTGCCGCAGAAGGCAGCATTTTTTTCATCACATATTCAAAATCAACTTCATTAGATTTAACTAAGGTCATTTTATCTTTTGATAAAATAGGTGCGCGTTCTAGCAAGGCCACTTGAAGCACAACACTACTGTCCTTACTAATAGCACCACCCCTAGCAGTAACATTAACAGCAATTTTCACATTGCCTTCCGGGTTAGGTACTACCGTAACATTAATGTCTGCCCTTGCCAACTCTAACGACCTCAAACTGTATTGATTAAACCAGCTTCTGAAGGTTGCTTCTTTTCCATCCGCAGATTTTGCACCATCCAGCCTTGCAAAAGGAGTAGCTGTAATATTATAAAACAATGCACGCGAACTTGGGTCAGCTTGGTTATCTTGATTGAATGGATCTATACCCGGAAAATCTGTGTGATAATTTATTTTGGCCACATCCACGCCAGCTCGCAAAAGATTGTCTTTAATAAAAGTACTGGCTTGCTCTTCACTTAAATTAACATTGGCCGTATTAACGAAACTCTCTAATAACACAGTTCGAGTTCTATTGCCTATGCGAATATCATCCAAGGCAAAACCACTTTTGGTAGGCGATGCACTTACACTCGCTAACGCAAATCTGAACACTACCTTAGCGCGCTTGCGGGTAGCAATGGCAGCTAACGAATGCCGAGACTCTTGCCATACTCCTTTACCTTCGGCAGACCAGCCATATTCTCCTTGCTTTCCTGGCCTTGATAGTAATCCTTTAGCAGTATACCAATTAATACCTGTTGGCGCGGCAGCATTATACTTGCCAAGCGTTTCCCATTCCTTTTTAGGGTCAGCTATGTTGAAGTTATCAGTGGAGTATTCCAACACCACACCATCTTCATTTTCAAACTGGATATTGTCCTTAAACGAAATCATTGGCCGGCTTAAGCGAGTAGTATCCGATAGATCAAAAGCGGGAGAGAATAAATAAGAGTGCTCGTTGGCCAGATAAGTTCCTGCTTTATCTGTCTTCCAGATGAAGCTTGAGTTTTTGTTTATATCAACTGTAGATTTAATCCATTTCCAAGAAGCGGATGATTGCGATAGCACCTGCCACTGCGCACCTTTAGTTGTAGTATTTTCAAAATCCTCCACAAAAATATCGGTAACAGTAACTTGAGGTACAATACCCACACGTATTGATTTAGAATTTGAACACCCAATGCTTCCTGTTACTGTAAGCTTAACCGTGTCAATGCCTGCCTTGGCATACTTGTGAGTTGATGTGTTAACTGTTCCAACATTAGTCTCATTCAATCCATCGCCAAAATCCCACCGTAGCAAAGAAATTACATCGTTGGTAATGGTTGAGCGATTGGTGAACACAATCGGATCCTTTTGAGATACACCTGTAAAGCTGAAGTCTACAGAAGGCAAACTCGAAACCTTCACCGGAACTATGGTAGAAGAGGCGCATCCGGAAAGAGAGGAAGTTGCCTTCAATTCCACATTATATGTTCTTGGATCTTTAAACGTATGTGTCTGTGGTGTAGCAGCAGTGGAGCTTAGTTTATTACTATTTAAGCGGGTCTCATTATCATCGTTAAAATTCCACTCATACTTATCTACTGTATTTAATAGATCACTGGATGCTGCCAGCGTTGCAGATCCAGTAAATATTACGGGCATAGGATTGGTGCAGGCCATTGAATTAGTAAACGTAACCTTTGGCTTAGGGGCAATCCTAATAATCTGTTCAGTAGAATCTATACCTCCTGTTGCCAGTATTTTATAAATGTACCTCACTGCAAAGTCTTGGTATCCATTTTTAGCAGCTATGTCATGTATGTTGATGGAGGCTGTGCCATCTAAGGCATCGGTTAAGGTGGTGAATGATCTTGCACCATTCACTTTAAAATATCCCACCGTGCTTTCATCTGCGAGTGGTAGCGGATTACCAATCAGCGCGAGCCCCTTAATGTCTTCGCAATAGATAGTGATATTGGCAGCCACTCCTGGTTTACCTTGGGTTTCATATTGTAAGGAAGCTGTAGGCGGAATGTAAATTTGCACCTTCTCTACAAAAGGTTCTGGCTGGTTGGTATTCAGATTAATATACTGAGAAGTAAACATAAGGTCAATCAATTTGCCACCGGTATCATCAAATTGCTTCTTTCCACCGCTGGTGGCAGCGGCATTTACCTTCGCTAAATCAAAGCTCATTTTTTGTGGATCAAATGTATAAGCACCGTTAGAGTCGGGGCCAGTTAGCGCTTGTGACACATTCACTGAATACGGATTGCTTGCCGGCAAACTTACGGCAACTGCATCGAGCTGATACTTACCCCCTTTGCCATCCTTCTTAATATAAGCCACAGGTCCCCCGCTCTTTTTATAGATATTGTACACAGTATCAAGACCATTTATGGCTAATGCCTTATCATAAATTAAAAGAGATTTGCGCGTTTGGGCAGAGCATCCGTATTGATTAGTATGCATTAACGTGACGGTGGCACTGCCTATGCCCGCAATTTTGGTATCTACCTTATTGCTGAATACACTTGCTCCACTAAACACATTGACACCTGGATCTTTCTTGTCAAGAATAGCTTTTAACTTAACGATACGTACTGCACTCGATACAAGGTCTGAAGAAATAACTTTACCCGAACTGGCATCTATGAAATCGAAATCAATGGAATCTAATTGAACTACCTTTAACGTGGCCAAGGCTCTGAAATCTCCGATTACTGGCAATCCACTGCCCCCTAGCCTAACAATAGCTTCGGCAACTGTATTTAAACTGGTGGCTTTAATTTGAAGCCCCGAGATAATTATCTTATCGCGACTGTTGGCCGCCTTTACAGAAAATTTAATCTTTAGAAGCGACTTTCCATTATAACTTACTGAATCGATGTGAATATCGGAGCCTCTGGATATAACTGTGTCGCGAGGTGCTTTTGTGTTAAACTCATATCCCTTAGGCAAGAGAATATTAAAAGTTTGGCTTGCTCCGTTATCAATAGCAAAATTGTTCGTCTGTCGCTCGGAAATAGTAATTGGATACGATAGCGGTTGGTAATTGCCCAAACATAACTTCGTAATTCTTTCTGGGTTGGACGTGATGAGCGGATCATAAGGACCCTGAACTGGGTCAGAAGCTAAGAACGTAATCTTTTGTAAATCTAGATCAGCCATTTGCGCACCTGAAGTGCTTTCACCTGCCAACCAAACATCATACGATTGGCCATTAACCAAATCGCCATTCGCGCTTCCAAATTGCAGAACGCTGTCTTGGTCTACAGTAACAAAATCGGCAATGGTAACCTCACCAAAAAGATAGGTTGAAGGGTCTACGATCTGGCTGGCAGTTGGCCTTACCGATGGCGAAGGTGTAATGAAATAATTTACTTTCCCAGGCTTATTAAGTGCCACTTGAACATTAACCCCGCCCAAGGTAATATCAGTAATATCATTAGCTAGATCAGGGTTTTTAGGATCGGTGTCATCCGTAACCACAAACTTGGGAGGTATTGGATCTTGTGTTTCAAATATCCAATCTGTGGGTTGGTCAAACCCTTTGAAAGGATTGCCCGATAAATCAGTGATACTTCCAGGGGAAATTGTAATGTAGTAATAAGTAACATCGGTAAGCAACCCTGGCAGTGCTTTAAAAGTAACAACGCTATCCAAAGGATTTGTAGAAGCCAGTGGGGTAAGCGTGGCAATGAAAGTATCATCAATTCCATAGAGCGAAACGGTGTCAGTGGCAGAAACATTGACCGGCTCATTAAAAGTAATCACAAAATTATTTCCCTTAGCGAATACAATACTTTCGTTAGCAGGCGAAAGGGCACTAACAAGCGGAGGTACAATATCACGGAAGGAATACACTCTTCCTACTACATCCGCTCCATCCACCGTTCCCACAGTTAACTGTATGTCTTGTTTAAGTAATTGAGGAGTAATAGCCTTTAGTGCAGATGAAGCGGAATGATGAATATCCACTTTCAGGAAATAAGTAACACGTGACTGACTTAAATCTCTTGGATCAAACTTTACTACATAGCTGTTACCAGTAAGCGTGATTGTAGCTTCTACCAATGAATCCGCTGAATTAGTAGGATCATAAACAGCATCGCCTGAAGAGGTATAGATTCGCGGATTTTCTAACACCCCAGTAATAGGGGCATTAAACCCAATAGTAAAACCTGTGAGTTTAGGGTCACCTAAGCCTGTTCCCAAACTGCTTGCATTGAAAGTAGCGCCCAAGATTACGTTGTCTTTAGAGCCTCCGTTAAATACTGCATCGGCATTGATTCCATTATTCAAACTAGCGGGTACATCAGGTTGGGCATTAGGGTCAGCAGCATTCGCTACTGTAACTTTTAGGTTTTGAGGCGCATTGATTGATATAATGGAAGCAGTAACTGGGAAGGCTGCTCCTTGACACG
>JANXRR010000272.1 GCA_025356795.1 Bacteroidia bacterium | reverse complement strand
TTGCGAATAAGTGGCACCTAATAAATATAGTTTTTCTTTTGAGACCTCAATTAGTTGCTTATTTTCTTTATCCGATTTCAGTAGGTAAAGAAGCTCACGCTGAGCGGTTAGCAATTCAGCACTATAGATATCAATTATTTTTTGTCCTTTCCTTATTGCTTGAAAATTATATTTAACAAAAAGCTTTTCGATTCTACCTCCAAAACGGACAGCTATTGATGTGATCCTGCGTGTGTCGTAAGTAATAACACCATTGGCATTAATTTCTACATTCAATGATTTAATAGTAGGCACTATTGTTTTGATGGAACTTAAAATCAACGAGTTTGTAGGCTTTAGCAAATAACTAAGCTCGGCTGTAATTTTTACTTTCTCTGAGGGCTGGCTCTTGCGCACTAAATCCATTCTACATATGGAACAATTACCCGGCTTATCTTGAATTACTGTAGGATGCATGGGGCAAGTGTTTTGATCATGATTGGTGTGATCCTCTTTCTTTTTGCATGAGCCTACCAAAAGGATTGCTAAAATAAGATGTACGACTACAGCTATCTCTTTTACTTTCATTTTATCTTTCCAATTGTTTTTCATAGTTCACAATCATTTCAAAATACTTCTGGACTGTTTCTAAATATTGCATCTCTGTCATGTTAAGCGTTTCCCATGCATCTATCACAATAGGTAACTCTTCCCTATTTTCTTCATAAGACAACATGAGAATTTCATAATTTTTCCGCAGTGCTGGTAGAATACGGTTCTCGTAATTTGTAATTTGCTTTTGAAGTGTGTTGATATCAGCTGCCATAATTGCTGTCATTCCTTGAAGCTCATTTAAAATGAAAGCACGTTCATTTTCCATAGCTTCAATTTCTTTACTCATTCCCATAATGTTTGCTTTATACATTTTAGATGACCAAGGCGCAATAGGAATGGAGATCATGCCCAGTAACATAAACTGATTAGGCATACCGTTTCCACGTGCAATCATATGGTTAAAGCTTATATTGAAATCTGGTTTTGATTGAGAATTCTCCAATGCTTGATTTAACTTCATTGCCTCAATACTTTTATCAATTTTGCGAATGTCACTTTGGTTTTCGATAAACGTAATGGTATCAACCTCGGAAATAATATATGGGCGAGGTTGCGATACAGTATCTATAGTAAATCGTACATCAGTAGGAATATTCATTAACTGATTAAGCCAAATGTTTTTTTGAACAATTTGATTGTCATTCATAAGAATCATGTTGCGCACCTCTTGCAACCGGCCTTCAGCCTTATAGATATTGCCAAGCTTGCTTTGATTATAGGGATAACGCAATTGTGCAATCTTTAAGATCATACTTATAATCTCCTCATTCTCTTTTAGAACCTTTTTCTTTTTCTCAAGTATGAGCCACTGATAAAAGGATGTCTTTGCTTGTGCACGCAATTCGTTGAACACATGGCTTTCATTTGCTTGCTCAATAGCTGCTTTCGATTTTAAGTATACTTGATTAGCTCTGAGTTTTACTGGGTTAGTAAATTTCTGTTGTACAGAAATCATGATCTGACCTTTATCGCGCGCGTCATCTACATGTCTATACGGCAACATCCAAAGACCACCGCCTACTTCTGGTGCCATCAAACTGCTTGCGCCTTTTGCATAAGCATTCATTGCATCTACCCGCGAACTGTAGCTTTTCAACATAAGGTTTCTCTCTTTTACAACTGAAAGAATACTGTCCAATGTTATCAGTTGCGCTTTTGAGCTGAAAGCAAACAGTAGCCCCATCATACCAAGTACAATAGGCAATTTTATTCTAATGATTGGTTTCATGGATTTCTAATTTTCCGATTTTTTTCAATTCATACTCTTTTGACATTAAGAAAATCAATGGAGTAACAAGCAAAATGTGAGTAGATGAGGTAAGCACCCCTCCTATCATAGGCAATACAATTGGTTGCATAACATCGCTGCCAACTCCAGTTGACCATAGCACTGGCACTAAGCCAAACAAGGCAACACACACAGTCATCAATTTGGGGCGAAGTCGCTTCGCAGCTCCTGCGATCACATATTCACGTAAATCTTCTTTGGTTATAGTATCTCGTGAGTTTCCTTTTGAGGTAACTAATTTTTGCATGGCATCATTCAAATAAATAACCATTACCACTCCTGTCTCCACTGCAATACCAAACAAAGCAATAAACCCCACGGCTACACCCACAGAAAGATGCACTCCATAGAAGTAAATAATATAGGCACCTCCAATAAGTGCAAAAGGAACAGTAATAAGACTGAGGAAAGCTTCACGAATTGATTTAAATGCCATGTAAAGCGAGAGAAAAATAATGATCAATACAACGGGTGCAATGATGGCAAGTGTGCGCTCCCCACGAATGAGATTCTCATATTGACCACTCCACTCAAGAAAATATCCTTCGGGTAATCCTACCAGTTCAATGTTTACCTTTTCAATCGCCTCTTTTACAGTGCTTCCTAGATCACGATCGCGAACATTAAAAAGAACCGCTCCACGAAGCATGGCATTGTCAGAGGTAATCATAGAAGGTCCGTTTTCAAATCGTATCTCTGCAATAGATGACAATGGAATTGTTCCTAGCTCCGCAGTCTTGATGGATATCCGCTTCAATCTATCTATACTGTTGCGATAATCTTGTGCTAGGCGAATGTTGATTGAAAAGCGTTGGCGTCCTTCTATAGTATTGGCTATAGGTATTCCACCAATCGCAGTTTCCACTAAAAGATTTACATCTTGGATACTTAATCCATAACGGCTTATTTTTTCTCGATCAATGTCAATTACTAAGTATTTCCCTCCTGTTATAGGTTCTACATATAAATCTTTTATCCCCGGAATATTTACC
>JANXRR010000269.1 GCA_025356795.1 Bacteroidia bacterium | reverse complement strand
AGCCCCTCTTTTTTCGTATAAGCATCAACCTTATTGCTGACAAGTTGCTCTCCAGCAGAGCTTGCTTCTTCTTCAGGCTGACGCGATAAGTCTAACGATTTATTCTAACAAAGTCACCAACTATTTTTCAGTACATTGCCTAAAACTATATTAGCCAAAAAAGTATGATGAAACCCCATAGATGAGTTCTCCTTCCGTATTCGCGAGCTACGAGCAATCTGATTGGATCAGTTCGAGTGGTACATTCTTGCAGTGATGACCATTGCAAAATTGGTAACTAAACATTGTTTGGCCTAACAAGGGTTAGAACACGCTTGCACTGTCAGGCCGAGGATGTCTAAGTCAATTTTCGACAGGTTCAAACTTACAGTAATACGAGTTTCTACATTGCTTTACCCCATGAATCAGGCAGATCAACGGGTGAGTTTTAAATATTCAACCAATAGGTGAGTTTAAAAACTAGCGCTCTGTTTTTGCTTTTATAATCATTGGTGTAGTAATTCTCAGTATAAACAACAAAGAAATCGGATGCTGGTTGATAGCGCCATTGAAAACGCGCATTTAAATTCATGTTATCATATAATTTGTTGTATTGCACAAACGTGGTGAAAAAGATTTTATCTGTAAATGTTAGATCAAGGCGTGGACTTACAATGAATAGTTTTTCCTGGCCATAGTTAGCAGGTAAATTCACATCGTTATAATCAAACTTTACGGAGAGGCTTCCATACGGTTGATATCGATAATTCAATTCTCCATTGAGGTTAAATAATTCACCATTGTAAAAGCCACCAGAACGAACACCAATAGAATATTTAAAAATAGTGCGTTGATCTGATCGATAGCTTACTACTAAGTTTCTCCAAGCATACGTTTCATCTTTTTTAAAACCTGTGTAGCTATCATCAAGAAGGTTAAAATTATTTGTGAGGCGCTGGAAGGTATAAGAATAATATGCCTGCACGTTAGAGGTGTTAAGGAAATTTATAGTGGACCCTAGCACAACTGACTTATCGGTGTTGGTTCCGTTGGGTAAGTTCGTCATGTTTACATCAAGTGATGACCCCATGGTGGCTATGCTGGTATGTTTAGGGTAGATTGTGGCTGTGGCACCTGCGAAACTTGAAGTTAGTCCTGGATACACGCCTATGGAAGGGACATAGCCAACCTCTGCGTTGTAATTTTTTTCAATAAAACTTTTACCTGCAACAAAGCTGTAATGTCTTTTGGTGTAGCTTAAAAATGCCGCACCTGCCTGTTGTGCTGAATTATTGAAGTTGTCGAAGGAGCGGCTATAAAAAATACTTGAATACCACTTATTGTCTTTACTCAACACCTCAAGATCGGCACCCAGCACTCGGTTAAAGTTATTCAATACGTTAGCCTTACTATTTCCAAAAGTCGGTGATCGCCATAAATCTTTATTGAAATATTTAATGGAATCACCAGAGCGAATACCAAGCGATTGCTTTTCGACATAGCTCAAAGAAAAGTTGGACTGTTTCCAGAAATTTCGTTGAAGTGCTACTACCGAATAATTTTGTCTGGGTAAACCAAATTCTAATTTTTCTTTGGTTTGCATATTGAGCGCACTGATTCGCCAATTTTTGTTGATGGAGCCACTGAGGCGTGCACCGTATACTATGGGCACTTTTTGATAACTTTTGTTGGAGCTTTTACTTGAACTTGTATCTACCAGACCGATTCTTCGAGAGAAGAATGCCCGCGTATCCGGAAACCCTATCTTATCAAAAATATCACTGTTTTCAAGAAAGAACTGTCTTCGCTCGGGAAACTTAAATTCAAATCGTGTAAGGTTGATTACTTGCCTATCTACTTCTACTTGTGAAAAGTCTGGATTGAAAGATAGGTCTAAATTAAGCGAAGGGGTAACTCCTATTTTAGCATCGAAGCCAGCATTGAGTTGTTGATTTTTTTCTGTGGGGTTTTTTTGGCTATCGATAGATGAACCACCTGCTAAGTAAGGAATGACCGAAATGTTGGTGTGGCCTGAGGGCGATGGATCTTCCCATTTTAACTTGCCTGAATAAGCAAACGATGCAGGTATAAACTGAATAGGTGTGGCCACCCAGCTGGAGAAAATGTTCCGTTTTAAATCATGTCTCAGAAAGGTAATATTCCATTCCTTTAGATTGCTTTTAAAACGAAAACTTTTAAAAGGAATTGCCATTTCTGCAATCCATCGGTCGCTTAGTTTAACTACTTTAGAATACCATTTGTTATCCCACGTAGAGTTGTAACTATCGCCACCGGAGCCAGCCGAATTAATGGTTCCTTCCTCTTGAATACCACGAGGTGTGAGTATAAAATAAAATCCATTAATGCCATCATTGTAAGGGCCAATAAAAACGCCCATGTTATCATTTAAATCAAAGTCGAAATCTCTTCGCAAGGATTGAATGATATCGGGTTTGTTGTCGTCATAACAAACAAACGAAACATAGAGAAAGTGGTCATCATAGGTAAGCTTTGCTTCTGACTGGAATTGAGCCAACGCAGTATCTACTGGGTAATTCATAAAAAAATCTTTGGCAATGTCAGCGGTTGCCCAATCAGATTCATCAAGAATTCCATCTAACTTAATTAATCCCTTTGCTTTTTTTATTAATAACTCCTTGCCTGGTTTATTTTGAGCAAACACAGATGAACAAATACAAAGAGCAATGAATACCAGAACCTTTTTCACTAAAAAAAATTAAGCTGCAAAAGTACAAAACGAGGCTCAATTCCACTTGTTAAAGAAATGTTAAAGGCTAAAATAGGGTTTGAGAAAACCCGCCTCTAAAGCTTGAAGCTACTTCGTGCCGATTTGATTAATTTAGCGGTTTAAATATTTTACTTGTGCAATTAAATACACTCTCTGCCATTTCACCCATTGATGGTCGCTATTACCAAGCAACCCAGGCGCTGGTTCCTTATTTTTCTGAGTACGGTCTCATTCGATACAGGGTCTTAATAGAAATAGAGTATTTTATTTCTTTAGTACAACTTCCGTTGGCTGAATTAAAATTGTTTCCTGCCGATAGAATCTCGGCATTAAGAGGTATCTATAAAAATTTTAAAGAAGAAGGTGCGCTTCAAATCAAGGAAATAGAAAAGAGAACCAACCACGATGTAAAAGCTGTTGAATATTTTTT
>JANXRR010000119.1 GCA_025356795.1 Bacteroidia bacterium | reverse complement strand
CGGCAAGGGCTGGTTCAAACTCCTCAGACTCTTCATGGATAAGGGCTGAGTTAAAAAAGATGTCGGCATTGGTGGGTTCTAATTGGCTGGCTTTTCCCAACGCATCTAATGCTCCTTTATTATTCTGTAAGCCAACATACGCGCGCGATTTTTCTAACCACAATTGCACAGTGTTGATACCACCTTTAATTGCATCGTCAAAATCACGTAAGGCCGATGTATAGTCTTTGGCTTCCATGAAGGTAACGGCACGTTTAAAGTATACATTTCCTTCTTTTATACCACCTTGAATCGTTTTGTTTAAATACTCTTGAGCGGCCGTAAAGTTTTTCGATTCAAAATATCCTTCACCTAATTTTTGATAGAGCGAAGCCTCTGGTTTTTCCGTAAGTTTTTCAACTATTCTAAAATCTTTAATGCCTTCCTCTATTTTAACTTGTCTATAATAAGCTTGCCCTCGATTGTCATACGCGCGAACATAATCCTGCTTTAATGCAATGGCCGCTGTAAAGTCTTCTATGGCAAGATCAAATTTTTCCAAATTCAAATTTGCCTTGCCACGGTTGTTGAATAGCAGTGGGTCCTTAATTCCCAAATTATTCGCTTTCGTATAATCTTGAATGGCTCCTGCATAATTGGCTGACTTAAACTTCGCATCGCCCCGGTGGAAATAGGCATTGGCTAGAGTTGGGTCTTTTATAATGGCCGTGTTATAATCATCGAGCGCAGCCTCCACCTCTTTGTTATCAAATTTACAATAGCCACGCATATCAAAAACAATAGCTCCTGTAAATCCACTAGTAATGGCTTTATCTAAATCAGGAAGTGCGCCTTTATAATCTTGCAAATAAAATTTAGCGGCCCCACGATTATAAAAAAATTCTGCCCCCGTTTCGCCTAAGTCAATGGCGGCTTTCAAATCAGGTATCGCTTTAACATAATCCTGTAAAGCAAAATAACTCGCGCCCCGCGAGCTGTATGTATTCTTATCTTTATTGCCAGCTTCCAGAGCTTTTGTAAGTTCTGGCACAGCAGATTTATAATCTTTCAGGTTATAATTTGAAATTCCAGAATAGGCATACTCATCAGATGCTGCTTGATTGACCGTAATTAAAGCGGCAACATCTGTTTTTACTTTCAACCATTCCTTTAGTTGGTAGTTAGCCGATGATCGGTTTTTTAATGCTTGAACATAACCCGGTTTAATTTGCAACGCTTTATCGAAATCAACTATGGATTCTTTCACCGAAGAAGAATTGAGTTTTGCCTTTCCTCGATTGTTGTAAATCACTTCATCGCTGTCGCCAAAAGTGATTGCTTTATCATACGCTTGTATCGCATTCTCATACTTATTGTCCTTAAACCTTCCATTTCCGAGTTGAAAATAAATTTCCTTATTCTTACTTTCCATCTTGGCGGCTTGCTCCAAATAAACCAACGCTTCTTTATTTTTTTGTTGTTGCACATAGCCCAACGCCAAGAACTCGACTGTAGTTAAATCAGGTGAGCCTTTGAGAATTACATTTTCCAAATCGATGCTTGAAGTAGCATAGTCCTTTAATTGATACGAAGCCTTGCCTCGCTTTTCATATACTTCTATTCCCTTCTCACCTAATACTTCGGCAGCTGTTAGTGCTTCGATGGCAGCTTTGTATTCTCCTTTTTTATATCGCAATAAGCCTACGCACAAATTAACCTTGGCATCTTTTACTCCTGATTTAATTGCTGCTTCTAAAATTGTCTTCGCCTCCTCATCGTTTTTCAATTGATACTTACTTATACCAAGCATTTTTAATAGTTCTGGCGAATCACCTTCGGCCTTGCGCACTTTTTCAAGATCGGCAGCAGCTCCATCAAAATCGTTGAGTGTGAATCGTGCTGAGCCACGATTATTAAATGCCTTGAGGTAATCAGCTTTAAGGGAAATTGCTTTGTCGAAATCTGGCAATGCGCCTTGCAAATCATTTAAACTCACTTTCGCCTTTCCGCGATTATTAAAAACTAGTGCATCTGTAGCCGCAAGGCCAATAGCTTTATCATAATTAGCAACAGCATTTGCGAATTCATTTTTTATGAACTTAATGTCTCCTAAATTTTTGAATGCATCATAACCGGATATTCCCAACGAAATTGCTTTCTCTAAATCTTTTGCAGCAGTGTCGTTATCTTTTTGAAAAAACTCGGCATTGCCTTTTAATAGGTAAAGATCAGGTGATGCAGCTCCGCCAGCAATGGCTCTTCCAAGAGATACAATGGCGTTGGCAAAATCTTTTGTTTTGATCTGGCTCCGGCCTACTGCTTCAAAAACTTCTTTGTCAGTTACGCCTAAACCAATGCATGAGTTAAGAGCAGCAATTGCACTAGTGTTCTCTCCAGTTTTAGCTAACGCAAGGCCAAGTAACCTAAATACATCCTTGTCTTTTACACCCTTCGCGATAAGCTTATTGAATGGATTGGCCACGGCTGCAAACTCATTAGCATTATAGTTGGCGGTGCCTGATTTTTTATAGAAATCGTCTTCCGTTTTTCCTTTGCTGATCAGCTTATCATAATCAACAGCAGCTCCTTTCCAATCCTGCAATTTATATTTCGCTTCCGCACGATTTTCAACTGCTTTGTCGTAATCCGCTTTAAGCGAAATCGCGTTATCATAATCTGCTATGGCGCCTTTCAAATCGTTGGTATTGAATTTTGCTTTTCCACGATTGTTGAACAACACTGGATCGGTAGAAGAGATGGTAGCAGCCTGGTCATAATTTTTGATTGCCTCGGGGTAAATGCTTTTCAAAAATTTAATATCGCCAAGATTTTTAAATGCATCATAATCAGAAATACCAAGAAGTATCGCCTTATCCAAATCCTTCTCAGCACCTTCCATACTTTTCTGTGCATACTCAGCATTACCTTTGTATAAAAATATTTCTTTGGTTGTGGAGCCAAGGCCAACGGCACGCGCCAATGCTTCAATGGCTGCACCAAAATCTTTTTGACGATATTGACTTGTGCCCAATGCTTCAAAAATTTCTTTATCTGATGCTCCCAATTGTGTAGCGGTGTTCAATGCAGCAATAGCTCCTTTATCATCGTTGGCTTTGAATGAACACAAGCCCGACATTTTATAGATGTCTTTATCTTTGGCACCTTTTGCAATGGCTTGATTTAATAAAGTAGCTGCTGCAGAAAAATCGGTAAGATTATATCTTGCCGTTCCTGCTCGTTGTAATTGATCCGCATCGGCTTTACCTTTTACAATTATTTTGTCGTAGTCATCGGCTGCCCCTTTCCAATCTTTTATCTTATATTTTGCTTCCGCACGATTTTCTAAGGCCTTATCATAATCCGCCTTTAACAAAAGAGCGTTATCAAAATCTGGAATGGCGCCAATAAAATCACTTGTGTTCAATTTTGCTTTGCCTCTATTATTAAAGATGATAGGATCAGTCTTTATAAGATTCAATGCTTTGGTATAATTGACAATAGCATCTTTATAGTTTTCTAATTTAAATTTGGCATTGCCCAAGTTGGCAAAAGTTTCATAGTTATTCACCCCCATGAGAACTGCCTTTTCGAGATCAGAAGAAGCTCCTGCATAATCAATTAATTTGTAACGGGTATTACCTCGGTATTCAAACAGTTCACCCGTATTGATACGCGCTACAACGGCTGCATCTAAATCAGCTTTGGCTTGTTCAAACGCATTCAATTTATAATTTACAATTCCACGATTGAGAAGGACTTCTTTGTTAGAAAAACCAGCAGTCAACAATTGAGTGAGATTAGTTTCTGCTTCTTTAAATAACCCTTGCGTAACCTGTTCGAGGGCTAGCTTGTACTTCGCATTTTGAATGGAGTCTGTCTTCTGAGCAAAAGACAAATTGGTTACAATCAAAAAGGCAGTAATAATTAAG
>JANXRR010000118.1 GCA_025356795.1 Bacteroidia bacterium | reverse complement strand
TGTTTTTTCTTTTAGTCTCGAATTGATAAGTTGTTTTATGGATAACCCCTTAGAAGCTGCCTCCTTTTTTCTTTTGTCGCTTACAAATTTGGCTTGTTGTATTTCCTTTCGTCTGGTAGGAGGTGTAAATATTTGCCTATCGAAATTGAAATTCTTGTCAAGAAACATTTCTTCTTTCAAGTTTTTATTTGTTACCAATGCAAGCGTTCGGTTTTCAAAGTTAACATCATAACTTTTTATGCTTGAGTTATAGTTGGTTACTTGAGAGTATATGCCTGATTGCCTATCGAACTTAAATAAATTAACAATGCCACGTTGGTCGCTTAGGTAATAAAAAACATTTTCATTCAATGCCTTGGGCGCAATGTCTTTACTCAACGTATTGGTAACACGCTGCACAACGTTGGATGAAGAATCTAAATCATACATAAACAAATTATAGTTACCCGTTATTTTCTGAAAGCCTTCTACCTTGTTTAAAATGGTGTCATTTGTCCGGTTGGAACTGAAAATAATGCTTCCTGATTTGCCGATAAAAGAAGGATCGAGATCATCAAAAATATCGTTGGTGAGGCGCCTTACTTTATCTCTTCGGCTGCTCAATAAAAATAAATCATTTTGACCTTGCTGATCGGCACTTAAAACAGCAAGCTTTCCATTGCTCGAGAAATTAAAGCTGCGAATGTTGCTAAACTTATCCAACGGGCGTGGGAGTTTGGTGCGCGAATTAAGGTCGTATAACCAAAAAACATATTGACCATACTTAATGCCAATAACCCCAAGCGTATTGTTGTCTGCCCATCCCAGAAGGGGCTCTGTATAGTCAACAGCCTGTTTAAAAACTTTATTGCCTCCGTTTAAAATTACAGTCTCTTTTCCATTTTCGAGCGAGCGTATTTTAACGGTAAACCGGCCTCGATCATTTTCGGCATAAGCAATATTCTTTCCATCGGGACTTAATTTAACGGTTGTATAAATGATGGGCACTCTATGGCTGGTGCTAAATTTAATAGAGTCTAAGGGGGCAACGTAGTTAAGGTTCACCTTCTCCTCCATGACTGTATAATATTGTCGCCAATCAACCATTAACTGTTTAAATGTAACACCCAGTGTTATCAATACGCTTTTTTGTTCGTTGCGTATTACACGTGTGTAGTTAAGAATATTGGAGATGCTACTCTTTCCATATTTCTCCACCATGTAGTTCCAAATCGATTGGCCTACAAGGGCACCTTCTTTATCAGGAAACGATAACGCTTTATTGATTTTTTTGCTGCGCATAAGCTGACGCACATAATCATCCATTTCTGAGTTCCAGCCTTTGGCTAAGTAGCGCGAGCCGCCTTCTATAAACCATTCAGGTAAGTTGAGCAATACCGCATTTTGAAACATATCGCGTAAGCTTCCTCCAAACATCATCTGGTTTACCATAAGATCAGAGAATTTAAAGATAAGCTCTTCTTTGAATTGATCGAGGTTGCCGGGATGGGCAATTTCTACATAAGGCTTTATAAATTCTGTTTCCCCGCTTACACTAAATTTAGTGTGATTAAGCCCCGTATTACTTTGCTGTAGATCGGTAATGGAATTGTATAAAAAGACTTTGGTTTTTAAGTAAGGAGACCAGCCAATAAGATCTGTAATGCGATCAAATTCAGACTCAAGATATTGAAGGGCATCGGTGGCAATTTTCTTGCGCTCATCATAATAGTAAACATCAAAATTTTCGGAGCTTACATATTTCCATTCAAATTGCTTGTATTGAACTCTATTTTTGCCAAAGGTTTCCAGTGCCTTTTGGGCATGCGCTGAATTAATAAAAAACAGAAAAATGATTATCGAGCCCCCAATCCTGAACATCCTTCGCATATAAATATAATAGAAAACAAGAGTTTCGAATATAACGCATTTTAATGCGAGTTTATTCAATTCGTATTTCAATTTTTTATGGAATTATCAAAGCTGCCTGTTATTAGTGCCGGCCTTTGGAAAGTGATTTTTTTAATGCGCTTGAGGCCTACTTCTGAATCTATAATTCCCTTTCCTTCCATACAGTCTGCCAGGTGGCCGGAGAAAAAGGGTGCCAAACTCACGCCTTTGGTTCCCAATCCGTTGAGCACGAATATATTTTTTATGGCAGGATGCTCACCCACTAAAGGTTTTCTGTCCCAAGAACAGGGCCGCAAGCCCCAGTGTTGAGAGATTATTTCGTAAGGTTTGGCAAGCAAGTGGTTCATCTTTTCGGCTAATTCTTGTCTGGCTAATTGCGTAATCTCTTTTGTTTCATCTTTTGGATCATACGTAGCTCCCACTTTGTATAAACTTGATGACGATGGTGCAACATAAACGCCCTTGTTATAAATCCTGCTCAAGGCAGATTCAAGCTTCACCTCTACGGTTTCACCCTTTAGGGGCCGCAAGGGTAACCACGAAAAAAATTCATTGCTTAGATCTTCCAAGCCTCCACAAAAAATAATTTTTGAAGCACGTATGTTTTGATATTGGAACCCCGGCTCTAGAATTTCAAGGGAATTAGCATCCAATCGTTCATCGCGATAAGCACCTTTTTCAATCAACAACTCGCGTGTGGCTTGCATAAATTTAGGGGCATCTAAATAACCGCACTGTTTTAGAAGTAGCCCTCCAAACGGATCTTTGACTTCGTTACCAAATTTTGACTCCACGGCAATTGAATCAATGCAACTTCTAAAAAATGGATCTGCGCTTTGTGCCATCCATTCGTTTTGTTCAAATACATTGGTGAATGGCCTGTACAAAGGCATCGGAAAAAAGAATTTCTTACCTAAAAATTTCTCTGTTGAAGTATAAAAATCGATCAATGCTGGAAAAATTAGTTCCGACTTCCACGCACGTGTCATTACTTTTCCAATAATTGGATTGTAAAGGCCTGCTGCCACTAAAGAAGATTTGTTTGCTGATGGCTGATCGTAAACCGTTACCTTTTTACCTCGAAGGAGAAGCTGCAAGGCCAAACACGAGCCAGCAATACCCTGGCCTACAATTAAATAATCAACCTGCTTTGATGTCTCCAATTTGATAGTATTAATAATTAACTGATAGCAAGTAAC
>JANXRR010000238.1 GCA_025356795.1 Bacteroidia bacterium | reverse complement strand
TTCCTTGATACTCCCGGTCACGAAGCCTTTACCGCTATGCGTGCTCGTGGGGCTAAGTTAACTGACATAGCCATTATTGTAGTAGCCGCTGACGATGATGTAATGCCTCAAACAAAAGAAGCAATTAACCATGCTCAGGTTGCTGGTGTGCCTATAGTAATTGCTATCAACAAAGTAGATAAAGCAACTGCCAATCCCGATAGAATTAGAGAGGGCTTGTCAAAAATAAATGTAATGGTAGAAGAATGGGGGGGTAAGTATCAATGTCAGGAAATATCTGCTAAAAGCGGAAAAGGTATTGATGACCTTCTAGAGAAAGTTTTGTTGGAGGCTGAGATTTTAGATTTAAAAGCAAATCCTGATAAAGCAGCTTCTGGCTCGGTAATAGAAGCCTCATTAGATAAGGGTCGAGGTTACGTTGCTACCATTATGGTGCAAACGGGTACGCTTGAAGTGGGCAATATTTTATTGGCAGGATCAAACTATGGTCGCGTAAAAGCCATGTTTGATGATACTGGTAAAAAAGTAATTAAAGTAGGGCCTTCTACACCAGTGGTTGTGCTTGGTTTAGATGGTGCTCCTCAAGCAGGAGAAAAGTTTGCTGTGATGGAAACTGATCGTGAAGCCAGAGAAATTGCGACCAAACGAGGACAAATTATGCGCGAGCAAAGCATCCGCACAAAGAAGCATATTACATTGGATGAAATTGGAAGACGCCTTGCCATTGGCTCATTCAAGCAATTGAATGTAATTGTAAAAGGCGATGTGGATGGCTCGGTTGAAGCCTTGTCTGATTCGCTATTGAAACTTTCAACACCAAAAATACAAGTCAGCATTATTCACAAAGGTGTAGGTCAAATTTCCGAATCAGATGTTCTGTTAGCATCAGCTTCCGATGCCGTTGTAATCGGCTTTCAGGTGCGGCCTTCAACTAGCGCGCGCAGGCTGGCCGATAATGAAGAAATTGAGATTCGTCTTTACTCAATTATTTATGACGCCATCAATGATGTGAAAGGCGCGATGGAAGGTATGCTCGAAAAGGAGATGGAAGAAGTTATTGTGGGCAACGCTGAGATACGTGAGATATTTAAGATCACCAAAGTAGGAACGGTAGCGGGTTGTATGGTTACTGATGGTTACATCAAGAGAACCAATCCTATTCGTTTAATCCGTGATGGTATTGTTGTTTATACAGGTGAAATGACTGCCCTTAAACGTTTCAAAGACGATGCTTCGGAAGTGCGTTCAGGTTTTGATTGTGGTATCAGCATCAAGAGCTTTAATGATATGCAGATTGGTGATGTTATTGAAAGCTACGAAAACCGCGAGGTTAAAAAGATAGGTGGATAGTTATAACAAGTTGAAAAACAACCAATAGACAACTCTATCATTTCGGAATTCATTTTTGTCAATGGTGTCTTGTCAACTGTAAATTACTTCAGGATATGGAAAAGAAAATTGTTCGTGTTGGAGATATAGAATGCGGAAGTAAAGAGTTGTTCGTAATCTCCGGCCCTTGTGTTATTGAGGAGGAGGGTATTATGATGAAAACCGCTGAGAAATTAAAGGAAGTTTCTGAGAAGTTAAAAATTAAGATCATCTACAAGTCTTCATATCAAAAAGATAATAGGAGCAACTTAAAATATTATACCGGGCCAGGTGTCACAAAAGGCATTGCCGTCTTGGCGAAAATAAAAGAACAATTTGGCTTTCCTGTGCTTACCGATATTCATTATCCGAGCCAAGTTACAGAAGTTGCCACTGTTGTGGACGTACTTCAAATTCCTGCTTACTTGTGCATGCAAACTGATTTGATGGTGGCAGCGGCAAAATCGGGCAGGGTTGTAAATATTAAACACGGCCAATTCTTGGCTCCCGAAAACATGAAGCACCCTGTGGGCAAATGTGTGGATTCGGGTAATGATCAAATCATTTTAACCGAACGTGGTTTTACGTTTGGTTATAACGATTTAGTGGTTGACCCAAGGAGTTTTTATCACATGAATAAAACGGGCTACCCTGTAGTATTTGATATCACACACTCTATTCGCAAGTATGGCATACCAAGTGCTGATTCAAAAGGAGGTGCAAGAGAATTTTTGCCTGTTCTTTCACGTGCAGGTGTGGCAGCGGGCGTTGATGGTGTTTTTATTGAAACACATCCTGATCCTGAAAAAGCCTTATGCGATGCAGCGAGCCAGCTATCTGTTTATGGATTAGAGGAGTTTTTAAAGCCTTTGATAGAGATCCATAACATTGAAGTAAGTACGAGAAATTAATTTACCATCGTTAATAAAAGCATTATGGAATTATACCTTGATTCAGCAGATCTCAAAGAAATAGAAGAAGCTTTTAAACTAGGCTTCTTAAACGGATTAACAACCACTCCCACTTTTATGCATCGGGGTGGAATTACTGATGTTGACGGCTTGATTTTAAAGCTTGCTAAAATAGTTCCTGTGCTGCAAATTGAAGCGTTGGGAAATTCTGCCGAAGAAGTGGTGGCCGAAGCTAAACGGCAGCTAAACTTAGGCCTTGATCCGAAGAAAACGGTTTTCAAAATTCCAGTTTCGCTGGAAGGTGTTCGCGCTTGTTACTTACTAAGGAAAGATAATTTATTAGTAAACGTACATTTAGTTTACACGCTCCAGCAAGCATATATGGCTATGCAGGCAGGGGCAACCTATGTGTGCCCCTTGGTAGGGCGTTTGCAAGATCAGGGGCATGATGCTTTAGAGTTGGTTAATCAATGCGTAAATGCAGTAGAAACATATGGCTATGACACGAAAGTAATGTTCTCATCGGTTCGTCATGCTGAGCACGTGCGCAATGCCATTACATTAGGCGTTCATACCATTACTGCTCCTTGGAAAGTCTTGAAAGCATTGACCGAAAATAATTTTACTACACTCGGAACACAACAATTTATTGAACACACGCGCTTGTTAACAACCAAAGTAAAGGATGTAATCAAACCAACCAATCCAATTGTAAGTGCTGATCTTTCAGTGACTGATGCGTTGGTGAAAATGACTGAATATGGGTTTGGAAGTGTAGCTGTTGTTAACTCAACCGGAACTGTGATTGGCATTTTCACTGATGGTGATCTTCGCAGAAACCTTCAGGAGAATGGGCGTGAGGTACTGGCCAAGCCATTGAGTTCATTTACATATAAGGCTCCGATTTCAATTGAATCTACTGCCATCTTGAACGATGCCTCCGATATTTTCAAGAAGACTAAAGTAGACACTATTTTAGTTACTGATAACGGTAAGCCGGTTGGCATGTTAGATATTCAAGACTTGAAAGAAGATTAACATTGGAACTGTCAGAGATAGAAAAACTATTTTCATCTAAAGGTGGAGCATTCATTGTTTCACCTTTTCTTTTACAACAAAAGCTAGCTAAAATAAAAGCCTTCGTTTTTGATTGGGATGGTGTTTTCAATTCTGGTACAAAGGGCGTTGGTCATACGAGTGGCTTCAGTGAACCCGATGCAATGGGCACAAATTTATTACGATTTAGTCATTGGTTATTGTTCGGAAGCTTACCTACAGTGGCAATTATTACTGGCGAGGCAAATGAATCTGCTATTAGTTTGGCCATGCGCGAGCATTTCACCTGTATCCATACAAAATCAAAAAACAAAATTGAGTCATTCTCTTATTTTTTAACTGAGAATAAATTGCATGCACAAGAAGTTGCTTTTGTTTTTGATGATGTGCTTGATTTAGGAATGGCTAAACTGTGTGGCCTTAAAATTCAGATTCACAGAAATGCCAGTCCTATACTCAATGACTTTATCCGCAAAGAAACTCTTGCCGATTACATAACTTTTAATGAAGGGGGCCATCATGCAATTCGCGAGGTGTGTGAATTGATCATTGGAATAAGAGGGAATTATAGTGAAACAGTAACTAACCGGCTTGAGTTTTCCGCAAAGTATCAGACATATTTAAATTCACGCCAGCAAGTTGAAACTACTCTATACGTGGCTAGCGAAATAAAAAAGCCTGACCAAAATTGATCAGGCTTTTTCACCAATTTTAAAATTTAACCTCCGGAGCTTTGTCTGCACCCGCGGCAGCTTTGAAGAACCCTTTCTCTGTAAATCCTCCTAATTTGGCAACAAGATTGCCAGGAAAACCAACAATTGCAGTATTAAATAACTGAACAGCCTCATTGAAGCGCTTTCGGGAAACAGAAATTCTGTTTTCTGTGCCTTCTAGTTGAGCTTGAAGATCAAGGAAATTTTGGTTGGCTTTTAATTCAGGATAATTTTCCGAAACCACCAATAACCTTCCAATGGCGGAGCTCAAGCCAGACTGTGCTTGTTGAAATTGCTCCAGCTTTTCAGGCGTAAGATTAGTAGGATCGATTTTCATTTGAGTAGCACTTGCTCTCGCCTGAGTTACCTCTATTAAAGTCTTTTGTTCAAAATTTGCATATCCTTTTACAGTATTGACCAAATTTGGAATTAAATCAGACCTTCTTTGATAGTCAGATTCTACATCGCCCCACGCCTTTTTCACTACCTGGTCTTTACCTGCAATGCCATTGTAAGAGCCAATCACCCAAAATGCCAAAATCACTAAAACACCCACCCACCAATATTTTTTTATTATTTCCATAACTGTTTGTTTAAATTTTTTACAAGTTAATAATTGTACTCCAATTAATATATCAGGCTCTTCTCCATCAAAAACTCAGCAATCTGCACTGCATTGGTAGCGGCTCCTTTTCTAAGGTTATCTGCTACTACCCATAAGTTCAAGGTTTTGGGTTGAGATTCATCCCTGCGAATGCGCCCTACAAACACTTCATCTCTTCCATGAGAATTAATTGGCATTGGATACACATTGTTTTTAACATCGTCTTGAACAATCACACCATCTGTGTTCTCAAGAATCTGCCTTACTTCTTTCAAATCATACTCGTTGAAGAATTCAACGTTAATCGCTTCTGAATGGCCACCAACCGTGGGAACCCGAACCGTAGTTGATGTCACCATTATTGATTGATCGCCCAAAATTTTGCGCGTCTCGTTCACCATTTTCATTTCTTCCTTGGTATAGCCGTTGTCAAGAAATGAGTCAATATGAGGCAACACGTTTTTATCGATTCGATGTGGGTAAACTTTTATCCCATCAATGCCCTGCCTTTCTTCCATCATTTGCTGAACTGCATCTTTGCCCGTGCCTGTTACTGATTGATAAGTCGAAACAACAATCCTTTTTATTTTATACTTATTATGAAGCGGTGCTAATGCCAACACCATTTGAATGGTAGAACAATTTGGGTTCGCAATAATTTTATCATCAGCTTTAATCTCATTTCCATTGATTTCTGGCACCACTAATTTCTTGGTGGGATCCATGCGCCAAGCCGATGAGTTATCTATAACAATTGTTCCCATTTCAGCATATTTGGGTGCCCAATCTAAAGATGTGCCACCTCCTGCCGAAAAAATCGCCACATCTGTTGCTAGCTCACAACCTTCCTCTATGCTTTTTACTGAGTATTCTTTACCCTTAAACTTTATTTTTTGACCAACCGATTTGGCGGAAGCTATCAAAAATAATTCATCGAATTGAACATTGCGCTCTTCAAGCACTCTTAAAACTTCTTGGCCAACTAAGCCTGTAGCCCCAACGATAGCTAATTTCATTTTTTTGTCTAATTTAGAGGTGCAAAAATAATACTTTAAACAATAATGCTATGAAAATATATCCATTCATAGTTCTCTTGGTTTTTTACTCATTGGTAACCCATGCGCAAGTTTCAGATAGCTTTAGCGATGGAGATTTCACAAACAATCCTGGATGGACAGGATCAGCAAGCCAATTTTTAGTTAACGCTTCTCAACAATTGCAACTTAACAACGCTATAGCTGGAAGCTCCAATTTGGCAACTTCCTTTTTTGCAAGCACCCTCAACAATTACGAGTGGCAAGTATATGTAAAGCAAAGTTTTGCCCCTTCGTCAAGCAACTATGGAAGGGTTTATTTGGTAAGCAATCAATCGAATTTAAGCGGACCATTGAATGGTTATTACTTGCAATTTGGCGAGGCGGGCTCTGCCGATGCCATAGAACTGTTTAAGCAAGCGGGCAGCACAAGCACTTCTGTTTGTAGGGCTACAAATGGTTCAATTGCCAACTCATTTTCTGTTCGAATAAAAGTAACACGTGATAATAATGGCGTTTGGAAAATCTTTACAGATTACACGGGTGGGGCTAACTTTTCACTCGAAGCAACTGGGACTGATACCTCCTACACGGCATCTCAGTCAATAGGTGTATTGTGTGTTTACACCTTGAGCAATTCAACCAAATTTTACTATGATGATTTTTATGCCGGTCCTGCTCAAGTAGACAATACCCCACCTACTGTTATTTCAGTTAAAGTTACCGCGTCCAATCAACTTAGTATTTTGTTTTCAGAGAAATTAGATCAATCCACTGCTCAAACTATTACCAATTATTTTGCAGATAATGGTCTGGATAATCCTTTGTCAGCCGTATTGCAACCTGATCAAAAAACAGTGAAGTTGACTTTCTCTAAAACTTTTGCCAATGGAATTCAAAATCAGTTGACAGTATCTGGTGTAAAAGATTTGGTTGGCAATACCATGAGTTCCACCTCACTATCATTTTTATATTTTCTTGCTATTGCTGAAAGCAAAAATGATCTCGTCATTTCCGAAATTCTTCCCGATCCAGATCCTGTTATTGGATTGCCTGCAGCCGAGTTTATTGAGATTTATAACCGGAGCTTAAATCCCTTTGACTTGAATGGATGGAAATTAACTGATGGAAGTTCGACCGCGACTTTTTCCCAGCAAATTATTTTGCCAAATCAGTATTTGATAGTCTCTTCCTCAACTAATGCTGCTTTGTTTTCGGCTTACCAAAATGTGATTGGCATTGCCAACTTTCCAAGCCTCAATAATTCGGGCGATTTGATTTTATTGAAAAGCAATTCTGGTTTAACCGTTGATTCGTTGAACTATTCCCTGAGCTGGTACCGGGATGTGGACAAGCAGCAAGGGGGCTGGTCGCTGGAAAAAATAGACTTGAACAAATCCTCAACGGACCCTTTGAGTTGGGTTGCTTCGCAAGATGCAGCCGGTGGGACACC
>JANXRR010000217.1 GCA_025356795.1 Bacteroidia bacterium | reverse complement strand
CACGCCTTGTTTAAGAGAAGAGTTTGAAAGTAAGGGTATTAGGACTCACCTAGTTTACCATTCCTTTGAAGGACAGATTTTAAATAGGATCAATAGTCAAAGTAGAAGAGAGAATGATCTTGTGTTTACTGGTTCATTATTAACTGGTGGAGGATTCCATAAAACTAGGATAGAATTTCTTGATCATATGTTGATGTCAAATATTCCTTTAAAGATTTATGGGAGTATCGAATCGAATACGAAGATTTTACAAAAGATGACAGCCTATTACTTTATCAATCTGATAAGGAAAGTGGGGTTGGGTAAGGCTGTACCAAATTTTCCTATAATTAAAAATTATGAAATGTATGGTGACACAAAAATCAATTTCTACTCTGCAAAAATGCTAAGAAGTATGTTGCCACCTGTTTTTGGACTGGGGCAGTTTGATTTATTGGCAAAGTCAAAAATCTGCTTTAACATTCATGGTGAAATTGCGAAAGGATGTGCTGGAAACGTGAGATTATTTGAAGCAACAGGATTGGGCACGTGCCTGGTTACTGATTGGAAGAGAAATTTGAAAGATCTTTTCGAGCCAGAGAAAGAAGTTATTACTTATAAAACTAAGGAGGAGTGTGTTGAAAAAATTATATGGCTGATACAAAACCCTACTGAAATGGAAAAAATTAGTCAGGCGGGCCAAGCCAGAACATTGAAAGACCATACAACAGACAAGCGCGCTGTATTGATCGATAAATTGCTCAAAGAAAGGCTTTAGCTACTGTAATTTGATTATTTCGTTTGTTGATACATTGATTTTGACACCAGATGGCTTTTTTCCGGTCTGGTTCTCTTCTCATTGCAAAAAGTTAAGCACAATTTTGTATTTTCGACACAAAATAGCTCCTGTCTCAGGAAAATTTATAACTTATTGATATTTAATCAGTTAAAAGTATAGCAACAGATGCATTATCCTATTTCGCAGCCATCGATTACAGATAAGGAAGTTTCATATGTAACAGATGCAGTTAAGTCTGGATGGGTTTCCTCACTCGGAAGGTATATAGAACTTTTTGAAAAGTCGTTTGCACAGTATTGTGGTGTGAAGTATGCCTTGACTGTGAACAACGGGACTACCGGGCTTCACTTAGCACTGGAAGCATTGGGCATTGGTCCTGAGCATGAAGTGATTATTCCTGACTTTACGTTTGTGGCAACCGCAAACGCAGTTGCTTACACTGGAGCAAAACCTGTTTTGGTTGATATAGATCCCAATACGCTTTGCATAAGCCCTGAAGCAATAAGAAAAGCTATTACTCCACGCACTAAAGCTATCATACCTGTGCATTTATACGGACATCCAGCAGATATGAATCCGATAAATGAGATCGCGAAAGAGTTTAACCTTTTGGTTATAGAAGATGCTGCAGAAGCTCATGGTGCAGAATATCATGGAGTACGCGTTGGTGGACTTTCAGATTGTGCGGTATTTAGTTTTTATGGAAACAAAATCATTACCACAGGTGAAGGTGGAATGCTTACCATGAACGATGAAAAACTTTTTAAAAGGGCCAAAATGCTGAGAGATCATGCAATGAGCTCTGAGAAAAGATACTGGCACCCAGAGAAGGGATTTAATTACAGAATGACCAACCTTCAGGCAGCGCTTGGGCTGGCTCAGATGGAGCGTATTGAAGAAATAACTGAGCATAGAAATTCTCTTATTTATTGGTATAGGGAAACTATCCATACCTCTGAAAGCGTAAGACTAAACTATGTTGCTCCCTGGGCAAAAAATGCTTACTGGTTGATTTGTTTTGAGGCAGATAAACTAAATGACGAACTCAGAAATTCTTTCATGCTGGATTTGAAAGAAGAAGGAGTAGATTCCAGACCATACTTCTACTTACTTTCCAGTATGCCTATGTATCAAATGGATCCGTCTCCTGTTGCCTTAAGAAAGTCTGTTATTGGAATTAATCTACCCTCTTACTTTACTCTATCAAAGGATGACGTAAATAAAATTGCAGCGATTGTGAATAAATTGATAACAAAATACGCATTGTAATGAGAGACCAAGTCCCTCCTATAATTACCAGAGTTGTAAAAAAACTGCGCATTTTTACAATGCGTAAGAAGGCCGCTCACTATCAATCGATGATGAAGAGCAATAGTCTTCTTAAAGAAATAGAGATGCGTGTTGTTGGTGATGCATCTGCAGACCCAACTGAATTTTTTGATCATTATGATGCATTTGGATTTTGGGTTTCAAAAAAAATTCAAATTGCTCCACCAAGAGTAAAAGTTCTTGATGTAGGGAGTCCCAAGATGTTATGTGGAATTCTCTCTTCTCAACATCAGGTGACTTCAGTTGTATTGGCCGATTGTAAGGATGTAATCAGTGAGGTAAAGTATGTAAGCCATGACATATCCTTTCCACTTCCATTTGAAGTAAATCAATTTGATGTATTTACATCTACTGTAGCTTTGCCTCTTGTTGGATTAGCCAGATATGGTGATCGCCTTGATCCTAATTGTTTGCCAAATTTTGTTTCTGAACTTGATAGAGTCATGACTGACAAAGCTGATCTTTTTATAAGTATGTGTCTTGGCCCGAATAGACTAGCCTTTAACAATGGCTGGTTTTTTGACATGGACACAATGAGTCGCCTATTTCCCAATTGGATTATTTCGGATTTTTTAGTTGACTGGTGGTCATCTCCCAAAACTCCACCATCAGTAGATATCAAAGATCGTTTTTCCAAAGATGCTGATGTTTCTAAAATCGCCCCAGGAGATTATCGGGTTGTATTCTTGCATCTCACACGAAAGAATAAATAATATATTGAATAGGCGATCATGAAACGATTTCTATTGAGAATCCTTAACTATTTGCAAAGAAGGCGACTGAAGAGCTTAGGTAATAGGGTTAAAATTGATTCTTCTACAAGATTATTGCGTGGATTCAGCGTGCAGTTCTTTAAATCAACTGAACCTAAAAGATATCTTGATGTTGGAAAGAATGGTGTAATCAGTGCGAGCATGATATTTGAGTCTGATACGGGATACATCGCTATTGGAGACCGATGCTATTTTGGTGCGGGAGGCTCTGTCATTTCAAGGGAAAGTATAAAAATAGGAAATGACGTTACCATTGCTTGGGGGATAACACTATACGATCATGATTCACATTCCGCAGACTGGAGCCAGCGAACTAAAGTTGTTTCACATTTCTATAAAACATATGGAGGTCCGGAATGCTTTGAGAAATGTGATTGGACGGGTGTTAAATCAAAACCTATAGTGATTGAAGATCGTGTTTGGTTAGGATTTAATGTGATCGTGCTTAAAGGAGTAAAAATTGGTGAAGGAGCTATTGTTGGAGCAGGAAGTGTTGTTGCAAAAGACGTTGACCCGTATACCATTGTGGCTGGAAATCCGGCAAGATTTATAAAGAAGATTGCAACAGGCAGCCAAATTTAGATTAAGACGTTGGAAAAACATTTTTAATTTATGAAACAACAGCCCCGTTATACCTGGGAGGAGGCTATAAACATCCTTCGAGACGACCCCAATCATCAGGAGTTGATTTTCAATGCATATCTGACAAGAGATTTGTTAGAGAATTGCAAACGGTTTGAAGCAAGTGAGGAGTTTAAGGAAACCTTAAGATTAATTAAGGTATATAATCGTGGATCAAGCCGGATCTTAGATATACCGGGGGGCAATGGTATTGCTACCTATGCGTTTGCTAAGAATGGATTTGATGTTACAGTTGTTGAGCCAGATGCCTCTGCTTCGGTTGGTCGTGGTGCAATAAATTCAAACTTAACCCAATCCGGTTTGTCTGCGGAAATTGTTGAGGCTTTTGGGGAGAATCTGCCATTTCCGGATGGAACTTTCGATATCGTTTACGTTCGTCAGGGATTGCATCACGCCTGGGATCTGAATAAAATGGTAAGCGAGTATTTTCGGGTTCTTAAGAATGGAGGTCTGCTGCTTGGTTGTCGTGAGCACGTTATAGATAATCGTGAAGGAAGTTTAAAAGCATTTTTGGATGCGCAGGTTGATCATCAATTATACGGTGGAGAAAATGCATTTACTTTAAAAGAGTATAACAATGCTTTTGTAAAGGCTGGATTTGAAATAAAGAAAATCATCAAACCATATGATTCTCCAATTAATCTATTCCCTAAAACAGACGAATCATTAGCGAATAAAATAACGTCAACAAGTGCAGGTAAATTCCTTACAAAATTTTTGCCCCGCTCTCTGGTAGTTAAGATTGGGAGTGTTGCTTTGAAGTATTCAAAGTTGCCGGGCAGAATGTATTCTTTCCTTGTAACCAAGCCTTGATTTTTATCTATGCTTAATCGTTTAATACCAATTGTCCGAAGCTTTAAGGATCGATACCCTAAACTGTACGGTGGACTAGTTTCCATAGCAAAAAAATTTCTTGGAAATCGATTGGGAGTTTATCCGCGTGTCATGGGAAACGAATTAAAAGCGGTTGAAGATGTACTCAAGAGTTCTCAATGGAACATGGCTTACGGGAAAGGGTTAGCTCATGAACGCTTAGAAGCTGATTTTGCGGAGTATATCGGAGTTCCTCATGCTATTGCAGTAGGTAGTGGTGGAATGGCACTTCAAATGTCTATGCGAGCTCTTGGCTTAAAACCAGGAGATGAAGTCATTCATCAGATTGATACTTGCTCAGCTACAGCCATGGCTGTTTTGAATGCCGGAGCAACCCCCATTTTTGCTGACGTTTCAAACGGAACATTTATGCTCGATCAATCAAGTATTATTGAGAATTCGGGTAAAGCAACTAAAGCACTGATAGCAACTCATATGTGGGGTAATCCTGAGAACATGAAAATGTTGAGAGATCAGGCCACGGCTTCAGGATGGAAATTGATAGAAGATGCTTGCCTTTCGTTGGGAACTGTTGCACAAGGTAGAAAAGCCGGTACCTGGGGAGATACCTCCGTTTTTTCTTTTGGGTGTATAAAACCGATTCAGGGAGGAGAAGGAGGAATGATTCTTACCTCAAACGAAGGATTGGCTCGTGAATTAAGAGCAATGAGACATTGGGGGGATCGAACAATTGAATTTGGTGTTCGTGATGTTGAGCAACTAGCCTGGAATGGCAGGATGTCTGAAATTGTGGCGGCTGTGGTTAGAGAGCAGCTCAAGGGTTATCCTAAACATTTAGAGTTATTGCGCGAGGCTGTTCTTGATTTTAAAAGCTACATAGAGAAATTTCAGGGTCTAGAATTAATGCTTGGTGCTGGACAAGCACCAGACCAATCTTCCTATGCCCAGGCGGTTTTGAAAATTGATCTTACCCATAGCCAGGTTTCTAAAAAGGTATTATGGGACAACCTGAGTGGCAATGGAATTACTCTGTGGCATGCAAACTTTGAATTGATCAACTCTCTTTCATTTTTTCGAAAGGGTACCTGGAAAGAATGGATTTTGAAAGGTGATCTGGAAAGAATTGAAAAGAACTATGGCTTTCATTTTCCCAATGCTCAGCAGGTGTATGATCATGGAGGTATTGGCTTGGCAAAGATGAATTTTCTTTCTGCTGAGAATCTAAAACATCTGAAGAGCACTCTTGAAAAAATATACTAAGAAGTAAAATGAAAAAATTGGGAGTTTTGGTATTGGCTGAGCCTGAAAATGGTGGCACATTTCAATATACCTTATCAATGATTGAAGCCTTAAAACTCTATCAAGGCCTAAAAATAACATTGTATACCAATGTCACTAATACACACTATGCCGCGGCTGGCTTTTCTGTGAATCATGTTCAGGCTTCGCTAGGTTATTGGATAAAAATTATGCTCCGGTATTTTTCGAGCTTCAAAGGAAAGGATCCTTTTGAAGATGAAGATCTTGTATTAGCGCCTATTTATTCACCTTTGTTATTGCTTACAAAAAGACCTTTTTTCTTCACGCTCCATGATTTGCAGGAATATTATTTCCCAGAGAATTTTACCGTCTTCCAGAGAATATGGAGAAAACTAATCAACTCCCTTTTAACAAAAAAAGCATCAAAAATAATTTGTGAATCTGAATTCGTTCGAAACGATATTATTCGGTTTCTTGGTGTGGCCAGGAATAAAATTGCTATAATAACGGCACCACCCTTATTCGCAAAAGATAAGTATTCGCCCTTTCAAATCGCAAAAATTAAGACAAAATATAACCTACCTGAACGATACCTTTTTTATCCAGCACAATTCTGGCCGCACAAAAATCACTTAAGATTGGTTGAGGCGTTTGCCCGAATTGCGGATCAATTTCCTGAAGTAAGTCTGTTATTTACAGGTCAGAAAAGAGATCAGTTTAAAAATGTTTTTGATCGTGTTGAAGAGCTCGGACTTACTAAGCACGTAATACATATTGGTTATGTTGATCAATCAGATTTAGCCGCTTTATACTTGAATGCTACCAGTTTAGTAATGCCAAGTTTATTTGAGAGTGTCAGTCTACCTATTTATGAAGCGTTTCAATATGGGTTGGCTGTTTGTTCCTCCGATGCGGTAGCACTTTCGGAACAGGTAGGAAATGCTGGGTTATTATTTAATCCGATGTCTATTGAAGAAATAAGCGGAGCATTATCACAACTATTGGGTTCGAGCTCCTTAAGAGATAAACTTGTAAATGAAGGTAAATTGAAATTAGCGAAGTTAACTAAAGAGACGTATTCTGCTCAGTTGGGTTGCTTATTTGATAATTCCAAAGGGATTTAAATATTAAGATTAGAAGTAACATTAAAAATGAAAATCTCAATTCTTACTGTCTCTTACAATAGTAGTTTAACGATTAAAGAGACTATTGATTCAGTTTTGTCGCAAGATTATGATAATATTGAATATATAATTATTGATGGTCTTTCCACTGATGGAACACAAGAAATAATCCAATCATATGGTTCAAAAATTTCGAGATTCATAAGTGAAAAAGATGAAGGCCTTTATGATGCCATGAATAAGGGAATTGAAATGGCAACGGGTGATGTTATTGGTATAATTAATTCGGACGATTACTTTGTAAATAATCAAATTCTCTCTTTAGTAATTAATGAATTTAAAAAGCAAAAAGTAGAATGTGTTTTTGGTGATTTGGTTTATTTTCGATCTAAAAACCCACAAAAAATTGTACGAAAATATAGCAACCGAAATTTCAATAAACAAAAAATCAGAATTGGAATATTGCCACCTCATCCTACATTCTTTGTGAAGAA
>JANXRR010000213.1 GCA_025356795.1 Bacteroidia bacterium | reverse complement strand
TAATTTCGAACCAAGAAATGGAAATTCAGGATATTGGTGGATGGGCAAATTACCTACTTTGGTTTGCACAGCACTTATTGGTAGATTCCATTCTTTTGAAAGGCGCTCAGCCGAAGGTTCCATAAAAGCAATATAAAGGAGTTCCATAAAAGTATGGTCTTGAGTCTTACTAAAATCAATGTCAGAAATCAACGTGTTACGATATGTTTTTATCAGTTTACTAAACTCTATCACCTTTAGCATAAATTCATCTGAGGTATAAAATCCGATAACTGTAGGCATATTCGAAATGGTGTTAATATTTATCTCATGGCACCAAAGGCACTTGGCAGGCTTACCTGCAAAAGTAGTGGCTGTGTCGGTAGCTACTTCTAGCTGTCCAAATCTATCATAGAGTGCAAAACGTAATTGGCCATTGCTCATTATATCAAATACTTCATATCCGTTTGTAATAAATTCACCAGTTGCAGATCTTTTACCTTCTTGAGCAATAAAACCAATCTGATTACCATAAGTTGGAATACCTATTTCAATAAGTCTTTCAGTTTTAGAAACTCCGGAGTTCACAATTAACATTTTCTTTTCCTCAAAAGTATAAGAAGCTCTAAAACCATTTAATGTTCTTTTCACTCCTGTTATCGCATAATAATGATTTGAACTATTCAATGTAAGCATAACAAAACGACCTACATCAATCCCGTTCATGACAGAATACTCCTCACTTGCTTTCATAACAGGGATAAGCTGCAGCAAGGCTTTAAGTGCTTCATCGCTAAAACCAACTTTGCTCAAATCAAGCTCTAGCAAAGACTCAGATTGCCAACCCAATGCTTTTGAAAATGACCCTTTCGGCAAGCTTGCTCCTAAAAATGATAAGTTCCATGCTAACCCGGTTTCAATATCTTTTTGCGTTTGCGTTTCATAAGATTTCGGATACCTCAGTTTTATTTTATAATCAACTAGGCGAAAGCTATCATTATATGTGCAAGAATAGGTAATTAAAAATATAGCCGTTAATAAGGCATACCCATAAACATATTTTAATGGTGAAATTTTCAATGTCAAATCAATTTAAAACTTCCTCTCTCACTCTATCATTATTCTCAGTAACCTCCTCAGTTAAAAATTCAAAAACTATTGTGAACACAGGGTTCACGAAAAATTCTCAGAGTATATCGAGAGTTAGAAACTATTGATTTCTTTAGCAGCCCTATTTCCAGATTCAATAGCACCTTGAATCCATCCATGGTAGGCCGATGCATGTTCGCCAGCAAAATGAATTCTGCCTTCAGGTTGGCTTAAAAAGGGTAGATGTTCCGTCATATTTGTTCTGTTTCCGATAGCATGAGCGTATCCTGCCCACGGGTCTTCGCCCCAAACTTTGGTATAACTGCCTTCAAAATAATTATCTAGGCCCGGGAAAACACCATTGACTTGTTTTTTCGAAAAGGATAACCGCTCTGCCTCTGACATACTCATGAACGAGTTTGAGTCGGTATTTTTTACATAGGCGGCAATCATTCCTCTTTTAGCCTTTGATTCGAAATGAGGATCCCAAATTTCGATAGGTTGATCGGTAGCTGCAAAACCATTGAGGCCTTCTTTCTTCCAATACCGATCGCTCACTTGCATAACGGTGCGAGCCAAGTTGAATATACCCATCTCATCAATAGCAACTTGTTTGCGTTTTGAAAACGTTTTGACAAAATCCATTTTCTTTAGAATGGGTAAAGCGAACGTGCAGATTACCCGATCCGCTTTTATGGTGGTTCTTTCGCCTTCGCGCGAAACAGTAACTGTTACCCCTGTTTCATTTTGTTCAACTCGAATTACTTTTGTGTTGTATTGTATAATGGAGCCCAATTCATTGGCCATCGCCCGAGGCAACAGATCATTGCCACCTACAATTTTATTGCGGGGTGCACCAAACGACAGATTCAATTCTCGGAATAACTCAATTACCGACATATCCATACCCCGCTTGTCTTCCCAACCGAGCATCAATAAATCGGCCACGGCTGGACTGAATTTTTGATCGATAAGATATTCTTTGAATGATAACTTATCAAAGTGTGCAATGGATTGGGGTGGCCATGTTGATTCCGCTGGGTTGCCCACATTAGCCGTCAAAGCATTGAAAGGTTTTGACGAAAGGCCGGCCCAACCCATTTCTATTTCTTGTGGCGAAAGCGATACTGGGTATTCTTTCAGACTAGCCGGCTTAGACGCAGAGTACCTAATTTTTTTACCATTCACCACATGTAAAAGATCATTCTCGGTTGGATTAAATGGGATCAATTGAAGGCCGTATTTCTTTACGTATTTCATTGTCCAATCATGATTTTCTGGTATTCGTGCTGCCCCCACATCGGCAAACAATCCATCGGCAAACATATTTCGTGCGGTGAATACCCTGCCTCCTGCTCTCATTTGCCCTTCTATAATTTCAACTTGGTGCCCTAATTTCTGAAGTTCCATCCCTGCGGATAATCCTGCCATACCCGCTCCCAGAATCAGTACTTTTTGAGGCGTTCCTATACTTTTTTGCCATGGATCGGAAATAGAAAGTGCTTCTAACGGCTTCGTCATCAGCACTCCAGAAATAAGTGAACTGAGTCGAATAAAGTCTCTTCGATTAATTGAATTTGACATGGGGCTTTATATTAACTTAAATGGCCTAATGAATATCTGCACCAGTCACCTTCATCTCAAACTGATCGGCCAGGTTGGCCACTTCTTGTATCATTTCTTTTAGCTGATCTTCAGAAGCATTTTCGTAAGTGGTTACGGCTTCAATTTGAAGATAGTTTTCACTTATGGTAAAGCGGCAATAGTTAAAGAAAGCAGTTTGCTCTAGCAGCATACGCAAATCTACTTCCGGTTTGATCTGGCAAATCTTTGAAAGTAGATTTATCAGTTTACGGTTGTATAAATCATTCTTCTTTACAGTGACAACGATGGTTTGAAAGCGGCCACCCGAAACAGGAACTATAATTATAGATTGTGAAGAATTGTATTCTGTGTATTGACCTCCGATTTGCTCGGAATAAGTCTTAAGAAAGGAAGATAAATCCATGTGTTTTTTTTTGACTTCTAAGGTAACAAATTGAACCTGTAAAAGTCAGGTTTCTTAAGAAAATGATTTGTCCGGATTAATTTATTCTGTCTTTAGCATTAGTTGTATCCTCTAATTCTTTCTTCCTTCTTTTGCGTGCAAAGCCTAGGAGATCTTTAAACGTGTTAAAATTTTGAGTGTGCAATAAACTTACCCCCGTTGTAATGGCAGATTGGTTGCCCAACGAACTTAATGCAGTATTGGTATTTGACCGGCTGTAGGCTTTTATTTTAAACGTGCCATCAGGTGTCAATAAATAATCTACCGTGAAGTCACCAATAATAGAGGAAACTTCTGATCTATTGGTTTGATACGTGTTATTGAAGGTGCCATCGCGAGTTATCCGTAAACGACCATTTAACAGCGAGTAAGAGAGTCGCAGTTGAAACGTATTGAATGCCTCTTGATCTAATGTTCCAAGATCTAAATCAACTTCCAGGTTCTGATCTACCTGACTGATCCAATAGCTCAACTGATTCGAAAACAATTCACTTACGCTTGTAAAAACTGAACCGTTGGTTGTAAACGATTCTCCATAGGGTTTAAATTTCCTTAATACAATAAGGCTAAATACTTGCGATTTTAATTCTTGTTCATCCAGCCTTGCTTTAAAAGATTCAAAATTTACTTTAAGACTTACCCCTGCCACAATTACGTTATTGGGTAAATCTTTTGCTTCAATATCAAAGTTAATTTGGGGCTTAAGCATGGGGCCTTCTAACTTCAGTAAAACCTCAACAGGATACCGTCTTTTAAGGGCTTGATCATCGGAGGTAGCGGCAACGGTTGTTTGATTTGTAAAAATGGGTGTGAAAGATGCCAGCTGCCTGTAGCTTGCCGTAAGAGACATGGTGCCTTGGTAAGGATCTCCAAACCATGAAATGCGCCCTCCATTTTGAATTTTAAATTCTTTATTGATGATATCAAATAAAGTGAAATTATAACCTCCTTCTAAAAACTCGATGCTTCCAAACATATTGAATTCGCCTTTGGTATCAAGCTGTAGTTTGAGTTCGCCATTTCCACGACCTCGGATAATGTCACCTGACTTTGCATCAATGATAATCTCGGCATACGCATCGGGCGTTATTTCTAAGTTGAGATCGAATGTTATTCCCGAAAGTTCAACTTTTTCTTTTGCTTCTACTTTAGTTGCTTTTGCGGCTATTGAATCGGTAAAATGCACGAAATTTATAAAGTCTTCTTTCTCCACAGCAGCAGTGCCTCCCAGTGGAATAAAGATGCGTGTGTTTTTTTCCGATTTCGCAGCGGCTGTAATTTGCAAATGGTTGAGAGGCCCGTTAATTGATAAGCTTCCTGTGCCATACGCTTGTCCATAAAATAATGCGTTGTCTCTACTGTTGGTATTTAGTAACTGAACATTTTTGAAAGTGCTTTCCAAATAAAGGCTCATGGATGAATACGAGTAGCTTGCATGTGCCAGATAACCATTAATCATTCCCTTATTATTAAAAATATCAGTCAGCATTAAATTTTTGAAAAGCACGCGTGTTGGAATCATAGCCAATGTTCCAGAAATATCGTACGTGGTTTTCAAATAGTCGATGGTCATTCTACCGTCATTTATAGTACCCTCGCCTTCTACTTTTGGATTATTGAATGTGCCAGTAATGCCATAGCTACCGGTAAGAGTACCGCCAATATTAGAGAAGATGCCACGTAAAATAGGTTCTGCAATTCTGAGGTTCGCTTTTTTTAAACTGGCGGTTACATTCAATGGACTTTTTTGATTGGAAGGATCATAGAAACCTTCTAAGCTTATGATTCGCTGTTCAATCCTATCAATGTAAAAGCTAAGGTCAAATTTATTTGTCTCTTGATTCCATCTGTTCGTTCCGTTAATATCACCAATCAAAAATTTATTAATGGTAAGATCTTTTACTGAAACTGTATTTTGGATATAAGGATTTTTATAAAAATCTCGTGCCTTTAGTGAAGCGTTCATTGTACCCGTAAATTTTTCGGTGCTGAGTACATCCATGATATCAAGGTTTAAATTTTTAATATCAAGGTCCAGTACTTTGTCATCCTGTTCCGAAATATTGCCGTTGATCAATATAGATTCATCTCCGTGGCCAATGGCTAAGTGATGAATTTCCAATTCCTTATTTTTTAACAATAAATAATTTTTTGGGTTGACAAACCACTCCTTTTCCAAGAATTTAATTCTTGAAGGCAATATTTTAATTTTCGTGCTATCTTCTAAAAAATCAATTTCTGTTTTTAATCGAACCGAATTTGTAAGTCCTTCTTGATCAAAGTCTAAGCCAAAGTTGATATGATCTTTGTTCCAGATGGCTTCACAGAGTAAGTTTTTTGTTTTAAATATTTTGGTGATTTGTTGTCTTTTAGAGTTGATAGTAAGCATAGCTAATACGTTAGTACTATCACGAATTTTGGAGGCGGTAAATTCAACTTCATTGCCAATAAAAAATTTCTTATTATAATCTAGCGTATCAACAGTGGAATAAGCTTTAAAGATAGTGGTAATGCCATTGGAGAAATTACCTTTAATGAGTGTATTCTTAGAAAGTTTAAAATTCATTCCAGCAAGCATTATTAGAGGATTAATGTTGTTGAGCTTAGCGGTTATTTTAACATCGTATTCCTGCATTCTTTTTTTCTTGTCGGCATAGTGGTTAATAAGCCCTGGTTTATCATTCTTTATATTCAGGTATAGTTCATGGAGAAACCTTTGCAGATCCGTAAAAAGTGTTGAATAGTAGTAGTTGCCCTCTAAGTCAACATCGGCAAGCGAACTTCTTAATGTTAATTTACGATTGTCATTGTTTAGGGATGATATTAAATGGATGGAATCAAGGTGAAGCACTTGATCTTTATAATGAAGGGTTGAGTTTCTAAAAATCGCCTCGCCAAAAAGGCTATCAATTTGAAGGCCTCTGCTATCAACATCTATATAGGAACTAACACGAAAAAACTCTTTTGTAAATTTTAGCTCATGCAAAAGGGCAGTATCTAGGTTAGCTTTTATTTTTACGAGATTTTTTTTATTTCTAAAATCAATAGAACCTGTAGCATCAAACTTTAGATTTGGATCATCAATGGTAAGTTTTCCACTGAAGAGTTGCTTGGCGAAACGAGCGTTGGTGTTAATGTTGATATAGTTATAGCCTAATAAGCCAATGCTGCTTACTTTTCCGTTGAGAATAAAGTCGGCTGTTTTTTCGGTAAGGCCTCTGCCGTTTATTCTACCAGAGAGCGTTACATTTTGAAAATTGGCTGTATCTTGTAAATAAACGCCAGCTTGAAATTTTTCTAATTCAAGGTTCCCTTGGTAAGTCGTTTGATTTACATTTTTCTCATTTACTTTTAAGTTGATGTCTGAACGGATTTTACCTAGTTGTGTATTAAATTTTCCATTTGCTACGAAATCATTTTTAAACCCAATGAAACTTCCGCTCAGATCAAATTTTTTAAATGCCTTCAATCGCACATAAATATCTTCCGGGAACAGAAACCGAAGATCATTGATATCTGCCTTTCCACTTTTTACATTGAGACTTATGAATGTTTCATTGATAAAAGGTAACCCATCCATATCTAATTTGCCTTTCAGGGTGGTGTTGCCTACACTCACTTTCATATTATTATAAGAAAATCGATTTACTCTTCCTTTTATAGTGCCATCTAGATGAATCGGCTGACCAATTGTAATAGCGCTTGGTGAAAACACTTGTAAATTGCGTGGGTCAATAACCGTGTTTTTTAAACGTGCGTGCATATTAACTTTTGTATTAAAGTCATTCATGTCGCGCAATTGATTGTAATGAAAAGTAATGGTATCTGTAATGGTGCTTTCACCAGCTTTGAGATAGAGGCCCAGAAACTCCATAGAGGTTTGGCAAAGGCGAAAGTAAGTTCGGATATCTGAAATGAGAAGTTTACTTTTTTGCTCTTGGGCCTGAAATGAATTGAGTTGAAATTGAATGGTATCGCCAATCACTTGAAAGTTTTGCGATTCAATATTATTAAGAGCTAGTTGAAAGTGATTGTAATCAAAACTGTCTTTGAGCGAATCGGCATCGGTATTGTTAAATCCTAGGTGCGAATTTGTCACCACTATTTCACCAATGTTTACCTTCGGGCTTTTGCCCGATCCTCCCGATCCACCATAACCTTCACTAATTCTATTGATCCATACATTAAAATTAATATCGCGCAAAGTATCAGACTCTTGAATTTCGATGAGTTTCACATCGGCACTATCAAGCACCGCTCCATCTAAGTTAATGTCGCCACCTTTTAATAAACTACTTATGCTAAAGTTTACATACAAACTTCCTGCTTTTATCATGGTGCTATCGTTGGGGTCTTTAACCATTAAGTCATGAAACTCAATCCGGTCATACCAAGCAATGTAGAATGAAGAGAATGTTACTTCAGTAAAGACTTCAAACATTTTTTTAGAGTATTTTGAAGCAACTTCACCTTCTGAAATAAAAAGTCAGTATTTTTAATGTTAAAAAGTTAATTACCAAATCCATACATTCGGTTCATTGATAACGATTCATGGTTTCCTCGAAGAAGGAAAAAGTGTTTTGGATATAAAACTTTAAGTGCTGCGAATTTAAGTTTAATTGGTTAATAATTCATACCAAAGAATGCGAGGATAACTTCTGTTGACCAAGAACCTCGATCAACGAAATCTCCATTGACTGCAAGAGTTAATTTAATCCTAAATTCTACATACATAAATAAGGATTAGTTTCGCTGGGCATTCCATTAAGTTGGAAAATATTTAAAACATCAAAATATTGTCCGTGAGTATCGCCGCACACGGTCAATTCACCCCCGTACTCAATTTCAACCAGGGATGATTCGGCTTTCAAAATATTTTTAACTGCTAATAAGATCTCGTAGGCATATCTAGTTTGTTACGAACAATTGTATAAAATACTTTGTATTTAATTTCTTTTGGCTCTTTTCAGTCATCCTGCCCATTTTGTATCCCTATTACGCTTCTCTCGGCGTTAACATGCATCAGTTTTTTGAGCTGCAGGCGGCCTTTGG
>JANXRR010000136.1 GCA_025356795.1 Bacteroidia bacterium | reverse complement strand
TTAGGCCGGAACTTACTGGTTGCTTATATGCCATGGCAAGGGTACAATTTTGAGGATGCGATTGTTATCTCTGAGCGAGTAGTTCGCGATGATGTATATACTTCTATACATGTTGAAGAATTTGAACTGGAAGTAAGGGATACAAAAAGGGGTGAAGAAGAACTTACTTCTGAAATACCTAACGTGAGTGAAGAAGCTGTTAAGCACCTAGATGAGAATGGTGTAATAAGAATAGGTGCTGAGGTAAAAGAAGGCGACATACTTATTGGAAAAATAACCCCTAAAGGTGAAACAGATCCAACCCCTGAAGAGAAACTTCTTCGCGCAATTTTTGGCGATAAGGCAGGTGATGTGAAGGATGCTTCTATGAAAGCGCCTCCATCATTAAAGGGTGTAGTTATTGAAACTAAACTTTTCTCCAGACCCAAAAGAGATAAAGATGTTCGGACAAAATCCAAAAAAGAACTTGATGCGTTAAAACATCGCTACAGCAAGCAATTGACTGAATTGCGAAACGAAATGGTCAAGAAGCTTACTGGAATTTTGAATGGCAAAACCAGCCAAGGCGTAAAACATAAATTTGGTGATGAACTGATTAGCAAGGGCGTGAAGTTTGCGAGTAAAGTAATCGAAAGTAACCTATTCCCAGATAAGAACATCTATCGCGATGAAAGCAATTATAACGTTCCGGAAGAGGTTAACTTAATTGTTGATATTAGTCTTGAGGGTTGGACAAGCGAAGACCATACAAATGATTTAATTGCCGAACTGGTAAAGAATTATTTAAATAAGAGAAATGTCATAGCTGGTGAATTTAAGCGTGAGCGATTCACACTTGAAGTTGGTGATGAGCTTCCCGCAGGCATTGTTCAACTAGCCAAAGTTTATGTTGCCAAGAAACGTAAATTGAAGGTAGGAGATAAGATGGCCGGTCGTCACGGAAACAAGGGTGTTGTTGCACGTATTGTTCGTGATGAAGACATGCCTTTTTTAGAAGATGGAACTCCAGTAGATATTTGCTTGAATCCGCTGGGTGTACCTTCGCGGATGAACTTAGGACAGATTTACGAAACTGTTCTTGCATGGGCCGGAAAGAAATTGGGCAGACGCTATGCTACTCCTATTTTTGATGGCGCTACTCTTGAACAAGTTTCTGCCGAGCTTAAAGAAGCAGGGCTTCCTGAATTTGGAAGAACTTACCTTTATGATGGATTGACTGGCGACATATTTGATCAACCAGTAACTGTGGGTATTGCCTACATGCTTAAACTTGGACATTTGGTGGATGATAAGATGCACGCCCGCTCAATTGGGCCATATTCACTCATTACACAGCAACCCCTGGGTGGTAAAGCTCAGTTTGGTGGCCAGCGGTTTGGTGAGATGGAGGTATGGGCTATCGAGGCATTCGGGGCTTCTCATATTCTGCAAGAAATACTCACGATTAAGTCGGATGATGTGATTGGAAGAGCTAAAGCATACGAATCAATCGTAAAAGGTGAAACTATGCGCAAGCCAAATATTCCAGAATCATTCAATGTGCTTGTTCACGAATTGAGAGGTCTTGCTTTGGAGATCACCATGGATTAATACGGGAATAGTCGATAGCCGATGACTCTGTAGAATCATCGGCTATCAACTTTGACCATTCGGATTTATAATTATTTAGTAAACTGAAACGTAACAATATGTCTTTCAGAAAAAATAAAAAGTTCAACAGCGATTTTTCTAAGATCACCATTAGCTTAGCTTCTCCCGAATCAATTTTGGAGAGCTCCCACGGTGAAGTCACTCAACCTGAGACAATCAACTACAGAACTTACAAGCCAGAAATGGGTGGACTGTTTTGTGAGCGGATTTTTGGCCCCGTGAAAGACTGGGAGTGTCATTGTGGAAAGTATAAACGCATTCGTTACAAGGGCATTATTTGCGATCGGTGCGGTGTTGAAGTAACAGAGAAGAAAGTTCGTAGAGAGCGCATGGGGCATATTGAATTGGTGGTGCCTGTAGCTCACATTTGGTATTTTCGTTCGCTACCAAACAAGATTGGTTATTTATTGGGCTTGCCTACTAAAAAGCTTGATCAAATTATTTATTACGAAAGATATGTAGTTATTCAAGCAGGTATTAAAGAAGAAGATGGTGTTAACCGTCTTGACTTCTTAACCGAAGAAGAATACTTAGATATACTTGATAAACTTCCGCGCGAAAATCAATTATTAGATGATAACGATCCCAAGAAATTCTTAGCCCGTATGGGTGCCGATGCTCTTGAAATGTTACTATCAAGATTAAAATTAGATGAGCTTTCTTTCGAATTGCGTCATCAAGCAGCTACAGATACTTCTCAACAACGTAAGGCGGAAGCCTTAAAACGTTTGAAAGTAGTAGAAGCTTTTCGTGATGCCAATACACGTATTGAAAACAGACCTGAATGGATGACCATTAAAATGGTTCCGGTAATTCCGCCAGAGTTACGCCCATTGGTGCCTTTGGATGGAGGGCGTTTTGCAACATCAGATTTGAATGACCTTTATAGACGTGTTATTATCCGTAACAACCGTCTTAAAAGATTGATTGATATTAAAGCTCCCGAAGTAATTTTGCGTAACGAAAAACGCATGCTTCAAGAAGCAGTTGATTCATTGTTCGACAACTCACGAAAGGTGAATGCCGTTCGTTCAGATGGAAATCGCGCATTGAAGTCGTTGAGTGATATGCTCAAAGGTAAGCAAGGTCGTTTCCGTCAAAACTTATTGGGTAAGCGTGTTGATTATTCTGGTCGTTCAGTAATTGTTGTCGGCCCTGAACTGAAACTTCATGAATGTGGACTTCCAAAAGACATGGCGGCAGAATTATTCAAGCCATTTATTATCCGTAAGCTTATCGAAAGAGGAATTGTGAAGACTGTAAAGTCTGCCAAGAAGATTGTTGACCGTAAAGATCCTGTAGTGTGGGATATTTTGGAAAACGTATTGAAAGGACATCCTGTTCTTCTTAACCGCGCTCCAACACTTCATAGATTGGGTATCCAAGCTTTTCAACCTAAGTTGATTGAAGGAAAAGCTATTCAATTGCATCCGCTAGTTTGTACTGCGTTTAATGCTGACTTTGATGGTGACCAAATGGCTGTTCACGTTCCGCTAGGCCAAGAAGCTGTATTGGAGGCTTCCTTGTTAATGCTTTCATCACACAATATTCTTAACCCCGCTAACGGTGCGCCCATAACGGTGCCATCTCAAGACATGGTGCTGGGATTGTATTATTTGACAAAAGGCCGCAAAGGTGAAAAGGGTGAAGGAAAAAGATTCTATTCCCCAGAAGAAGTTATTGTAGCTTATAATGAAGGCAAGCTTTCGAAGCACGCAATCATTAAAGTTAGAGTTAATATAAAGGATAAGAAGACAGGTGAGATTCAAAATAAACTTACTGAAACTGTTGCAGGCCGTGTTGTATTCAATGTGGTAATGCCAGAGGAAGTTGGTTTTGTTGATGAGCTTTTAACCAAGAAGAAACTTCAGAACATTATAGCTGATGTGTATAAATATGCTGGTCAAGCGAAGACGGCAAAGTTCCTTGATGATATTAAAGAAATAGGATTCCAGATGGCCTACAAAGGGGGCTTATCCATGGGGCTTAATGATGTTAAAGTTCCAGATGAGAAAGAGAAATTAGTAGGCGAGGCTCAAAAAGAAGTTGATTCTGTTTGGAGCAACTACATGATGGGTTTAATAACTGACAACGAACGCTACAATCAGGTAATTGATATTTGGACCCGTACAAACACCTTGCTTACTAATACGCTGATGAAGCAGCTAGAAGAAGATCAACAAGGGTTCAATTCTATTTATATGATGATGCACTCTGGTGCCCGTGGTTCTAGAGAGCAAATTCGTCAGCTGGGTGGAATGAGAGGTTTGATGGCTAAACCACAAAAGAATTTAGCTGGATCAGTAGGTTCTATCATAGAAAACCCAATTCTTTCAAACTTTAAAGAAGGTCTTGATGTGTTAGAGTATTTTATCTCTACACACGGTGCTAGAAAGGGTTTGGCTGACACAGCTTTGAAGACTGCCGATGCTGGTTACT
>JANXRR010000639.1 GCA_025356795.1 Bacteroidia bacterium | reverse complement strand
CAATGCCTTTCACTCCGTTCAAAATTCTTACCGACTCATTAAGCCCGGAATTTTGGTGGCGGGGCAAATCAATTTGAGTGCTGTCTCCAGTTACTATCATCTTAGATTCTGGCCCCATGCGTGTGAGGAACATTTTCATTTGCATGGGTGTAGTATTCTGAGCTTCGTCAAGCAAAATAAATGCATTGTTCAACGTGCGGCCACGCATATAAGCTAGCGGTGCAATCTCTATAATCTCACGTTCCATATAATGCTTCAATTTTTCAAAAGGCACCATGTCGTTCAATGCGTCATAAATAGGCCGTAGGTAAGGGTCTATCTTTTCCTTTAGATCGCCCGGAAGGAAACCAAGATTTTCTCCTGCTTCCACCGCGGGGCGAGTAATGATGAGCTTCTTTACTTGCTTGCTCTTCAAGGCACGCACCGCCAAGGCAACAGAAATATAAGTCTTGCCTGTTCCGGCAGGGCCTAGTGCAAATACTAGATCATTGTCTTTAACTGCCTGCACCAGTTTCTGTTGATTCACCGTTTTTACTTTGATGGGGTTACCCTTCGTGCCATAAAGCAATACTCCGTCAACATCATCAAAAACCAACTCTTGTTTTTCTTGAGAAATATATCCCTTCACATTCTCTTCCGTCACCTTTCCGAATTGATGGAAATGATCTATTAAAGCTATGAGGATATCAGAAATCTGGATAATATCTGTGGTCTCTCCTTTCATGAGTATTTCGTTGCCACGAGAAATGATGCGGCTTTTAGGAAATGCTGATGAAAGCTGCGTAATATTTTTGTTCTCCACTCCCAAAAAATCAATCAGGGAAATGTTTTCTAGGATAATGCTTTTTTCGATCAATGATGTATTGGTTGAAATGATTTAATTTTGTCAACAAAAATAACAAATCTACGCGGCTTAAGTTGGCGCGTCTCTAAATTTAGAATGGCCATTGTAACCCTACGTACCGATTCAGGAGAAAGCGATCACTACGTGGCTGCCATAAAAGCTAAGATATTTACCATCAACCCGGGTGTAAGAACAATTGATCTGACCCATAAAATTGCTTCCTGCGACATTGCTCATGCTGCTTTCGTGCTTAAAGCAGTGTTTAGAGATTTCCCGAAAGGTACTGTGCACCTAGTGGGTGTTGATGCCACCGGAAATAGAGGTGAAAGTTATATTGCCTTACAACTGGAAGATCATTTTTTTGTAGGTGTCGACAATGGTTTATTTGGTTTGATAAGTGATAAAATCCATCAACAGTTGGCTGAAATAAATGTTATCAACTCCATCACTTCCACATTTCCTGAAAAAGATATTTTAGCCCCTGTGGCTGTGAAGTTGGCCAGTGGCGTTTCCATTTCTGATTTAGGTAGACCGCTTCCTACTTTCAAGAAAATGATTGGCCGTTTCGTGAAGGCTACTAAGAAGATAATTGCTGGGCATGTAATACGTGTGGATAATTTTGGGAACCTGATTACTAATATACCCAAAGATGCTTTCGATACACTCAGTAAGGATAAGACTTATACAATTCAATTTGGTGGCGAGAAATTCAGGCGCATTCATACCCACTACAATCAAACTGATCAAGGCGATTGCTTTTTAGTATTTAACAGTTTGGATCTGTTGGAGATCGGAATTTACAAAGGCAATGCGAGTGAGTTACTCGGGTTGACTTACGACAGCGCGGTAAATATTACTTTTGATGAATAAATTATGATCACCAGAATCGTTCGCATGCACTTTACAGAACAAGGAGTTGAGCTGTTTCAAGAACTCTTTAAAAAGCACAAAGAAGCCATGTTATCTGTTGATGGTTGCTTACGTTTAGAATTATTCAATGATGCTGATCAACCTCAACGTTTTGCCACCATCAGTCAGTGGAAAAGTGATCAGCACCTAGAAGCTTACCGGAACTCTACATTATTCAAAACTATCTGGAAAAAGATAAAACCATATTTTTCAACGAAGGCGGAGGCGTTTTCGCTAATGGCTATTGAATAACTTTTTAGGATAACCGCACGAACACTTTCCTTTTACTGTCTTTATCTTGGCATTAAGTTATTTGCATTATCACCTCAATGAAAAAAATAAATCTGGTATGTGTTTTCTTCTTACTAAATACCACCTTTATTTTCGGGCAAGCTCTCTTTTCAGATTTCGAAAATGTTGGGGTTGACGAGGGACTTTCGCAAAGCAGCATATTTTCTTTATATCAAGATAAGGAAGGCTTTCTTTGGATAGGCACCGGGGATGGACTAAATCGCTATGACGGTAAACAAATAAATATTTATAAAGCTCCGGTAGACCTATCAAGCACATCCAATTCAAATCTAATAAGAGGCAAAATTGCTGAAGATAATAATGGAAACATTTGGTACAGCACTGAGAATGGCTTGTATGTTTTAGACAAATCAAGTTATACAATAAAGAAGAAATACACGTTCACACGCAATGACTTAGACGGTTCCGATTTTCTTTTATCATTTATTGACAAAAATCAGACTGTTTGGCTTAAATCTGATGCCAACGGTTTTGGATCCTTTAATATCAAGAGCGAACAATTTAACTTGACCCCAAATGTATTCACACTAAAAACCGAAAAACTAGTTACTAATAATCATAACGCGTTTGATGAAAAGGTTTGGTTTATAGTTCACCAAAACGAAGGATTTTATACATTCGATACAAAGCTCAAAACGTTTACTCATTGTGATACCACACAAGACTTTCGTTTTATAAAATTTCAAAAAAAGAAATGCTATGTCGTTTCAAGTAGAAATATTACTTATTACGATTCCGCATTACAATCCAAGATGAAATTAAATCTAAACTCATTTAGACCGGCAGATATAAGAGATATTGTTGAAGACAACTTTAATAGGTTATGGATTTCAACTTCCCATCAAGGATTATGGTACTACGACCTTATAAAAAAGGAAGCATATCAGGTAAAAAAAGGCAATGCCTTATACAACTCGCACAAGGGCATACAGTTAACCATTCTTCTTATTGACAAAACTGATAATCTCTGGATTGGTACAGATGGCGCTGGGGTTGATAGGCTAAACTTAAAAGAACCCATTTTTAAAAAGATTACGAACTCCGACCAACCTATTTACGACAAGGACTTATTTGTTAAGGGCATTATAGAAAAAGATTCATCTGAGATTTGGGTTCTATCGTTAAGAAATAACATCAACATTTACAAAAATGGAAAACCCATTTCAAACACTTCCCCTCTTGTGCAACAAATTAATAATAACCCTACCTTCATTACCTTAGATAAGAATGGTACTACTTGGGTGAAAAATGAAACGAGCATCTTATCAATAGATGCTGCATCAAACATAACTACCTATCCAATTATTTCTATGCAATACGGGCAAGGCCTTTCAATTACGAAAATTGAAGAAATTAAAACTGGCGAACTAGCTCTTGCTTCGAATTTGGGTTTATTTTTTATTGACAAGCACACAAAAATAAAGACTACCGTGTTGCAAAACCGCGTCACCGATTTTATTGAATTGGAGGAAGGTATGATTTGGGTAGCCACCAAAAACTATGGACTTCAAAAAATTATAAAAAAGGAGAATGGCAAATACACAAAATACATAATAGAAAAGGCCTATTTCGATGGGTTAGATATTAATTCAATACACGTTGATCAAAAAGATTCTACTCTTTGGTGGCTAGCTTCCGACAAAGGAATTATACGTTTCGATGTTAACACAACAAAATTCAAATTATATTCCGATAAAGATGGTATGAACAATAGTTACGTGTATGGCATACTTGAAGATTCAAATGCAAACTTATGGTGCAGCACAAATGGGGGCCTTACTCGCTTTAATAAAGCTGATCAATCCTTCACAAACTATACAGTGTTTGATGGTTTGCAAAGTAATGAATTTAATACAGGAGCTTATCACAAGGGCAAGTCTGGCATATTATATTTTGGGGGAGTAAAAGGCTTCAATTGGTTTCGGCCTGAAGATTTGGATAAAAAAACTTTGCCTCCCCCTACTTTCATTTCTGAAATTTATGTAAACGAAAATAGGGTTTTTAAATCGTTAGCATCCAATAGACTTGAACTGTCTTACTTAAGCAATGATATTTCAGTTCACTTTTCAATTATCGATTTCACCAAACCTCAAAGTAATAAAGTAAAGTACCAGTTAAAAGGTTGGGACAATAAGGTACAGACTTCGCACTCACTTTTCATTACCTATAATAACCTACCACCGGGTACTTATACTTTAGCGTATAGTGGAGGCACAAGCAATAATAGTTGGAGTGCTGAAAAACAATTAACCCTAATCGTTGAACCACCTTTTTGGAAACAAGTGTGGTTTTATACACTAGTAAGTTTAAGTTTGATAG